>JBMFSZ010000041.1:0-14429 GCA_049967315.1 Desulfomonilaceae bacterium | reverse complement strand
GAAAACACCAAAAAGTACAACTACTTATTTAATACCCCAGAAATGTCGGTCACATGGCATTTTTGAAACCAGCTCTAGTGTCCGATTGAGCTTGCAAACACAATTGGAGTTTTATGGCGCAAGGCTTTGAGGGATGGAGGCGCACCCTTTTCCGACTAATTTTTGACGAGGCTCTTGTCCGTATGGCTCCAATGTGACTTGCCTGGAATCGGCTGAAAAGCTTCTCTTTCAGAAACACAAGGCTTGGGACGTATTCATTGCGACTAATCCTGTCCGTGGTTTGCATCCACACAAGTGCAACAGGATTGAAGGCCGCAGAATGCCGAGGCAAGAAATGGACCTCAATCCCATTGATGTTCGCTAGCAACCATTTCTGGATATCTGTCCCCAACGGGTGGACAGGAAAAAACATTGACCTGCGGGAGGATGCTGAGATACGCTCAAAGGCAGGACAAGAAAAAACCTTTCAGTCAATAGATTTTAGCAACGGAAACACCACGTGCTGAAGGATCAAATGTAAAAACGCTCCATTGTTTCCACGGAGGGATTTGAAACAAATGTCAGGCAGCATTCCCGGTAATCTTCTGACTACCGCAATGGCCGTGATGCCCCATACGGATGTGGCCCGTGCCCTGGACACGGCCTTGTCACTCGACGTACCTTTCTGGCCGCAATTGCCGAACTACAGTTACTATGAAGACATGTATGTGCAAGCAGCGGAACACTTTCCCGGCATCATCGTGGATATTGAAAATCGGAAGCTGCGCTTTTCAATGGAAAAGTTCATCGAGGAACTGGAAGAGACGTTGCTCCGTTTTGATGACCCCACCTATTTTGATGTCAGTGAGACATACTCGGTGGTTTATCATCGATTTCTGGCGCTGGACCTCAAGGATAGAAAAGCCATTCGAGGCCAGCTCGAAGGACCGATCAGTTTCGGCTTCAATATACTGGACCAAGATAACCGCCCCATTATCTTCGATGACACGGTACGGCCTTTCATGCTGGATTTCATGGCCAAACGATTGAATATTCAATTGCAGCGGCTCAAACAGCTCAATGACAACGCCTTCATGTTTGTTGATGAACCGGGATTACAATTCCTGTTTTCTGCAATGGCGGGATATGGGGACGTAAAGGCCAAAGGCGACCTAGACCAATTCTTCGCCCAGGTGGACCGGCCTCGGGGGATTCATCTGTGCGGCAACCCGGATTGGGAATTCCTGTTGAATCTGGACCTGGACATACTCTCGCTGGACGTTTACACCAATGCGGCAATTTTCTCCTCTTATTCCACGGCTATCAAAAAGTTTCTTGACCGGGGCGGCGTCATAGTCTGGGGAATCGTGCCTACCGGTTTCGAGGCATTCACTCAGGAGGAGATTCCCTCTTTGATCGAGCGTCTCGAAAACGTTTGGGAAATTCTCTGGTCCAAAGGCGTTGATCGGGAGCTACTCATATCCCGCTCCATGATCTCCCCTGCGACTTGCTGTCTGATCAATCCTGACAAGGAACGAACCGTGGAGAGGGCCTTCATGGCGGTAACGCAGATGGCGGAAGTGTTAAAAACGAAATATCTATGACAGTACTTCGTAAGCATTGAACCGGCCAAATGTGTGCAAACCAACGCCTGCTTTCTTCTACCGAGGAATGTTATAGCATCTAAAGAGGGATTCCCTTGCTCTTGAGTTCAGCGGTTGCTGTACACATCCTGATTGTGGGAACAGGCTTTATCAATTCGGATCATCTTTTCGGCCAACGGAAAAAGATTGCCAACACTTTGTTCGGCTTTCTGTAATTTGTTATTTGATGGTTTCCCTACCTCGTCAGAAGTAAAGCAACCAAGTAAAATCAGCCGCTTAATGAGTTCCAGCATCTGATTCCTCTTAAGAACCATCGGAGAACGATACCCACATCCAATGGCTGACGGACCATTGGAACCTTTTGATTCGCTGTAATGGGACAGCCAAATATCTGTTGGCACGCTAGGTTGATAGGGATCACTGCTAACAAGGAGAGAAATTGGCTGATAATTTGCGTTGTTGCTCTGGAGCTTAATGGCACCCATGACGAACGGCTTCCATATATCCCTTCCTTGCTGGAGAAAGAAATTGTTGTATATGTAGCCTTTTTTCCCGCATTCACATAATAACCAGCCTTCTGCACTGGTGTGATTCTGAATCAGGTCCACTATGTCGTTGGCCCAGGTATCCTGATGCTCACAATGACGGTCTGAGCACTTGATTAAAAAACCCATGGCGCTCCTCTACATCTGATATTAAACTCTCAGAGACTATCCATCCGCTTTTCACGGTCTTTAACGTTTGATGTCTCCAAATTTACAACGATAGGGACGTATCATCAGGAAATCCTTGAAGATAGAATCTTTCCTGATGATACGCATGTCATTTGACTGTTAATGTGTCGGTGTGAGCGAAAACCTTTCCCTTAAAACGTCCAGAAAAAATGGCTCCAGCCTGTCTATGTAATCGATCATAGGCTCGGGTGGGTGAGTCAGATACCCTTTCTCGTTCAGAAATCTATAGAAAAGTCGTATTGCCGAAGGGCACAAACTGTATTCCCATGGCTCAATCGAGGTCTTTCTAAACAAATGGTCAACCATGAATTCAATGAGGTAATCGGCTGGCCCACTTTGGAATGTAATAGGCTTTTTGTGTCGGCAACCGTAAATATATGACACATATACATCGGTGAAGAATGAGAAACCGTCGTGGTTCTTAGCTCCCTTCCTGATAAGCCATACCGAGAATCTTTCACTGCATTCGTCCTGAACCTGAACGAGTAATTTTCTATACTCATCGTGGTTAGATGAACCCATAATATACTGGTCCAACATCTGAATACGCCCGACGAGATCCAGATCGGGCTTGTCTGGCCCGATTGGTCGATCGTTGAGCTTGAGGCTTTCATAATCGAATCGCTCTATCAAAGAACGTGGTTCATTTTTCATGAAAACGAAAGGTACATCCTTTGGCTGAATGTAGCTCGGAAACAAGGATTCCTTTCTTTGACGCATGGTGGACAAAAAGTTTTTCGCCCTGATTTGATCCAATTCCAACCTTTCTTGAATCATGGTCACAATTTCGTGATTAGTTTTAGTTTGGGACACTACAGGATCGTCAGTCGTAGAATTCCAGATCGCTCTTACGACCTCGAAGATTTGATTGGCCTTTGAAACATTCTCCGGCGCCGGAACTATATACATGAGTGGAAGTGAATATTCCCAAAGGGCTTGGGACCGTGAAAGAGCTCTGAATCCATGGGGCGCTTTTATGCCTTGATCCGAAGAATCCTTTGGAAATGACCTGTCGATATGCGGAACTCGCGGTTTAACCGGTTTGGGTAATTTATCGGCCTGTCCGATCCAGCGAAGCATTTCCTGGTGTTTTGACACCGGCTCCTTGTGTTGGTTAGCCATCATCATTAATTTCCCCTCCTCTCAACCCCTAGAACACTATTACCAATTAACATGATCATAATAATTAGTTACCAGGAACCCCCAATACCTTAATGGCCTGAGCCAGTCTAACAATTTAAACCTCCCATTGTATTTCACTCAGCATTAAAAAGCAGACACCACCCGGTTTCGCAAACCCGGCACGAATCCGGCCCAATCGCTCACGGAATAGCGATCCACAATTTTGAAACATCGCAAATAGTTTTTTGTGATCTAAATCATGTTCGCCGCCCATTTGGAGACTTAGTGTGAGTTTATGAACACGAATTTTTAAGGCCTATAACAGTGTGCGCGTAATAGCAGATTGAAGTGATGCCCAATGGCTTATATGAAAGACTCTACAGCACCCTCTACTGACGGAAAGATTTCAAAAGCCCTATGTAGGCGGGTCAGTTGCAATATCTCGAAAACTCGTCGAGTGGGTCTGGCTATCTTCATATCTCCCTTTTGGCCAGCCAGGGTTTTCATTATAGATATCAGAACCTGGCAGCCACTGCTGTCTATAAAGACGGTGTCCCCCATGTCTATCACCAGCTTCAGGCCATGTCCCTGAGCCATCTCCTTGACTCTTTCCTTAAGTCTTGGAGCGCTAATCGCATCCAATCTTTGTGGGGTGTTCAGAATTGAAACATTATTTATTTCTCGGAAGTTCATCACTTTCACTCCATGTCCCACGATCTTGGCCCTCAAACTCAAACAAATCTCGTCTTTCAGAGCAGAAATATTAGCATATTTAGAAATTTACCGTATGTTAGTTTCTTGTTGCACCCAACCGATTCTAATTAAAAGCGAAAGATTCGCCACTTTCATTAAAACTCCATTGTCTTATGATTTCGCAGATTGGTTATGCTAGGAAATCTCAAAGAGAACCGCAGCAGACCGAAGAGCGCTACAAAGCGATGTTGAAAATGTCGCGAGCGTCATGGCGGTCTAAAAGCTTTCAGACAGTCCGACAAGGCGGGGTGTTTCAGCAAGAAGAACTGGCCTCCCGGTTTCGTGACGAGTATGTGAATCTGCGACAGCGGCTTGATAATATAGTGCACGAGGTGGTATTACGATAATCTTCCACTATTCTCATGGGGTATTTTGTAATATAGGACCATGATAAATCTAAAGACTGCCTTGTTACGGAACTGAACAACATGCGTAGTAAGGTGGCGAAATTAGAATCCACCATCGCCTGCATGAAGACGGACCTGTCTTTATTTTTGTGTAAGGGTCGTTCGCCGTTTATTAAGTTAATATTCAGGTCCATGATATAGGTAGACGTTCTCCAAAAAATATGGCGAATTGTGTCAGGGCTCTTTGCCAGCAATGCGGGGGCATTGTCCACTTTTTTGAGACATCACGCAATGTCAGATAGATCAGCTTTGACGCTGAGTCGTCTCCTGAGAAATGTCCTCGATTCTTGGTAATCTTCCTGAGTCTCATATTCAGACTTTCAATAGCGTTGGTGGTGTAAATTATTCTGCGGATATCCTCGGGGAAAACAAAGAAAGGGATGACGTTTTCCCAGTTTCTCCGCCAGGATTGGCCAATGGTTGGATATTTACCGCCCCATTTACCTTCAAACTCCGTTAAATTGGCCTCAGCCAAAATGGCGGTCTCGGCCCTGTAAACCTTCTTAAGGTCAGCGGATACAGCCTTACGATCTTTCCAGGAAACAAAATTTAGAGAGTATCTTACCAGATGTACTATGCAAGTCTGGACCACCGTCTGGGGAAATACCGAGTTGATAGCCTCAGGAAATCCCTTCAACCCATCTACGACCGCTATAAGGACGCCCTGAACACCTCTATTCTTGAGTTCGTTCATAACCCTAAGCCAAAACTTGGCCCCCTCGGTCTGTTCTATCCACAAACCAAGGACATCCTTTGCGCCTCCCATCGTGCCGCCAGGGCGAAATACACGGCCTTGTTACGAACAACACCTTCGTCCCGGATTTTCACCCTGATAGCGTCGAAAATCATTATAGGATAAACTGCGTCAAGGGGTCTATTTTGCCATTCACGAACCTCTTGAATAACAGCGTCAGTGACCTCGGATATTAGGTCAGGAGAAACCTCGATACCATACAAATCCTTAAGGTGGGACTGAATATCTCTGACCGTCATGCCCCCGGCATACATGGAAATGATCTTTTCATTAAATCCGTCAAACCGAGTCTGACCATTCTTAATCAACTGTGGCTCGAAGGCGCCGTTCCGATCGCGAGGAACTTCAATCGCTATAGCCTTATCTTTAGTTTTAATCGTCTTAAAGCTGTGGCCATTGCGAGAATTACCGGTATTGCGTCCTACTGGATCACCCTTTTCATAGCCTAAATAATACGTCAGTTCCGCGCCCAGGGCCCTCTCAATCAATGCCTTCTTGAGCTGTTGAAAAATACCATCCGGTCCCGATAGATCTTTCGGGTTCTTGTAACCCGCCAACTACTCATCTAATATCTCCTTGCTTATGGTCATGTCCGTGATCTCCTCTCTCCTTGCAAAATATCACGAACGATTTCTTCACAAATTGTCGGATAGGCCTCTTACTGGATCTTGTCATGCCCAAAATGGACGGTACCCAGCGCCTTAAAGATCTTGTGGCCATAGATCCATCGGGAAAGGTAGTGGTCGCAAGTGGCCAATTATTGAACGATTCCACGAAAGAGACCAATACGCCCGGAGCAAAGGCATGGATAAGAAAACCGTACGACGTGCACGAAGCGCTGGGAATCACTAGAAGGGTAATCGACCATCCATAGGAGCGCTTTTAGTTGTTTCATAATTCAAAACTGTCACAGGCCATGGTTTCGTGACAAATGATAATAAATGTATAAGGAGAGACCGGGATCATCCGGCGGGCAGCGGGCCCACTCGAGGTATTTGCAAAACTTTAGCATGTACCTTCCTCGAGCTAACCACAACTGACCCAGCCACGCTATGAAAATCCTTTGTTCATGGAAACCGCAGTGACAATACCGTGGGATGACTAATCGTCCTGGAATTGAGGCACACGCCTTTGGAAAAAGGCATTGATACCTTCCAAGAAATCTTTGCTGCGGTAGGCTTCTCGCCGCAACTGTTGTATCTCCTCAAAATCATCTGGGTTAAGAGCTGGGCCATCCGTTAACTTTCTCAACTGCGCTTTGAGGAGTCGAATAACCTTGGGCGCTCGAGATACAATGCTTTCAGCTACCTTCAAGGTGGCGCTTTCCAGGTCTTGAGGATCCGCAAGCCGGTTGAGCAACCCGAATCTCAGAGCGTCCTCGGCCGAGAGTTGATCTGCGGTGAAAAGCATGCCCTTTATGATGTGTAGAGGAAGCACTCCGAGGAAATGTGTGAGACCTGCAGCATCATAAGCCAAACCAATTTTGGCCGGGGTGATCGCAAAAGAAGCCGAAGGCGTTCCAATCGCCATGTCACAGGTCATTGCCAGATCACATGCCCCACCCCATACACTTCCCTCTATCATGGCTATAACAGGGACCGGAAATTTCCTCACCCGATGGAGGAGCCGCTCAAAAGGAACATTCCACGTCAGTGGATCCTGTCCATCAAGAGGGATTTCTTTCATGTTGTGGCCAGCAGACCAAACCTTGGCGTTGGGGTAAGCTCTCAGGATAACGACTCGAACCGATTTTTTCTCAAGCTCATCTAATGCTTCGAGAATCCCAGAAACCAGCTCTGTGCTTAGACAATTGGCTTGATGAGGATTGTTCATAGTAATAATTCCGATATTGCCGCCTCTCAGCTCCGTTTCTGCGAGACAGTTGGCTTTGCAGACAGTTTTGTCATCCATGTGTCAGGCTCCTTTGCTGATCACTTATTGAAACAATTTCGCATATTATCGCTATCGGCGCAGGAGGAATCAAACCCGCCAAATTTTATGGGATTTCCCGGTACCTGACGTTTACCAATCGTGACAATCATTTGGCGCTCCCGGAGTTGTTTCATCTACTCAGGCTTTTCCAGTCTCCGCCGGTAGGACATCGCTATTACCCTCCGAGACAACCCGAATATCAAGCCGATCGTCATATGTATAGAGAAAATTTTCAAATATTATGTCTGAACCGGAAATCATTGTTAAATGCCAAGGTATTATGGTAAAATAATTAGACATATATAATCATGAATTTAATTAGTTGTTCATTTTCGAGCGGGCGCATAAGTGACATTTTTCCACTGCTAAGGAGATGTCTGCCAGCCACTCTGATACTTTTATTAATACTGCTTTCTGCTCAAGCCATAGCCCAAATCACGCCAACTGAACCTGATTCCTTCTCCCACAGTTTTCATGACACCTATATTGCATTGGGGTTGCGCAAGTACTTTAATAGCTTTACATCATTCCAGTTCCCAGACCCTGTAAATACCCGTCTGGATCCTACTAGCAGGTTGGAATGGCCTTGGGAACAGACTTATGGAGTAATTCAAACAGGAGTGAGTTATAAGAACGTACAGGTCAACCTGGAAGGCGCCTCCACCTTGTTCACCTATTCAGGATTACCTGCTCAAGATAGCGACTGGCTGTTTCCGCATAATCCCGGCCAGAAAACCGATTTTAGCGAGGCTGAGGCCAAACCAAGGGGCTGGACAATAGATGCCAACGTTGGTTTTGATATTCCATTGAGCAATGGTATCAAGTGTATTCTGGGCTATAGGGCTCAACAATTTAGCTTCACTTATACTGACATGAATCAGGTGTCCATTTCTGAACCAGAGAGTTCGGGTTTTTTCCCCGGAGAGACTATTCAGTTTACCCAAAATTACAAACACTACTATGGAGGTGGCGCAATCAGTTCCATATTCGATTTGGGAACAGTGTACCCTCGCGCGTCAGGGACCGATCTTTTTGTAAGATTATTAGGGGATGTTGGGTACGTTATCGGAGACAACGTTGACTTTCACATCCTGCGCATACCCGCACCCAGGTATACTTATGAAAACACTAGCGGATACTCGTGGCGCATAAACCTGGCCATCGATTTAAAAATTAACAGCCGGTTCCACGCTGGCCTTGCCGGGGAGTTCATGAGAATCCGAACAAGTGGTTCCCACAGATTGACCCAAGCGGAAGGCTTCAATGAGCAAGGACAATGGGAAAACGCCCTGGATTGGACATGGGACGGAGCTAAAGTTTGGTCAGACCAGAAATTCATAGAAATTAACGCATCCCTGTATTTCTGAAGCTGGTGGCAATGGCTCCACAGTTCAACGACGCGGGTTTCATGGTTGTGACGCCGGGAAACGTATCACAATGTTTCTTTTCTGAAATTCTTCATAGATGTCGAGGTTGAGTTGGGCAATGGTTCGTCCACGAAATTCAGGGCGGTTTATCCAGCAGAGCAAGGTAAAATTTATGGCTGGATCTGCGAATTTTGTCAGCCTTGCGAATGGGAGAGGAACCCTCAGTCGAAAGGCCGATAACAATTTGGGAGTCCGGGACAGCCCACCTGGTTATATTTTTCTTCTTTACGGTCTTTTTGTCAGGGATGGTATCATAAGGAGGAATTTCGACACGATGCAGCGTTTCCCCTATATATAATAACTTCAAATCCAATCGCTTCCTTTAAATCAGGTAATTCCTTGTCGAGATTCAAACATCGCATCAGTCTTTGGACAAACTCTTCAGTCGCCTGACGATCGCCTCTCCGATGGGCCAACAGGGCTTGGCGTGAGTTCTCTATAAAGGATTCAAAGTGACCCTTGGACTCGAAGTATCGACCGGTTCCAGAGGGTTTGTCTGGGCGGGGCTGGCAAGAACATCAGCATGAACAATCAGAAAAAGTACAACCACCACCGCAATTGAAATAAAATGCTTTTTCAATCTCCGCTCCTTACATTACCAGTGGCTTGGACAAACTCCATTCAGTTCATTCAGTATGGGGTTTTTACATCAAATCTCATCAAAAAGTCTTTTGGAAAATGCTGGTAACAAAGTTTATGGCATTACACTGTCAATTTTCATGACTCAACTGCCGCAGATCTAAGCGAAACGAGAAATTTTCGGACATCGAAGTTCTGTTACGGTGGATTGTCGGCTCTGTCGCAATCCCCTCTAATCGGGTCACGTATTCTGTCGAAACGGAGTATCAAAGCTGTGGGCAAAGAGAGTAGGCAAAGTCGCAATCCCCTCTAATCGGGTCACGTATTCTGTCTGATCGTAATCGTGTAGCACAGGCCACAGCGACAGCAATGTCGCAATCCCCTCTAATCGGGTCACGTATTCTGTCCGCAGACCGCACCGGACTTTCGGTTGGAATCGATTTTGGAGTTGTCGCAATCCCCTCTAATCGGGTCACGTATTCTGTCATTACATGTTGTGCCCACGCTGTGGGCATGACTATTATTGTCGCAATCCCCTCTAATCGGGTCACGTATTCTGTCCACTGCCTCACAAGCAGATGAATTCACAAAGAATCTCCGATGAAAAACGACGACCTGGCATGGGTACCATACTTATCGACCTTACCACAAAGCAAAAAATCCTAAAAACCAAGCGTAAACAGAGAGTTACTAATGCGAGCACCTTTTTTTCACTCTCTGTAATTTCAAACACTTACACCTAAATTGCAAAATTCAAAAGGTCGTCGCATTTTAGGATTCATGTTCACAAATGTTTTACTCCACTTTTCAGATATAGAAGATTCGAGCCTTAGTGTTCAAGTCTTTTGTTACGCCCCTTAGGCAATCAAAGACAATCAAACTTTGGAGTGGTACGATTGTTCAAAACCAGAAAACAGCTATTATGTTTATCCATTTTTGACAGGACAGGATTCCCGGTTCAAAAAATTGAAAAAGTGCCTACCTGAGTGATCTGATAGTGTATAAAAAAGTTTGACGCGTTGAAAAATAACGGGAAATCTCTTACATGATCAAGGAGCCTAGAAATGCCAGAAGTCAGAATACTCGTGCTTACGCTGGTTTCCATGATTGCTTTTGCAGGAAACTCCTTGCTCTGTCGTGTGGCGCTCAGACTTGACCAAATTGACGCGACCAGTTTTAGTTCAATACGCATAATTTCTGGCGCAATTGTCCTCTGGCTCATCTTGAGGATACGTGGCGGCGAGAAAACTTCGGGAGGGAGCTGGTTATCAGCCCTTGTCATGTTTTCATACATGGTGAGTTTTTCCTTCGCTTATATCAGTTTGCCCGTAGCTACTGGAGCCCTTCTACTGTTCGGCGCGGCACAGGCTACTATGATTGCCTACGGGCTATGGGCAGGGGAACATCTGAAAATAAGACAGGTACTGGGCCTAATCGTTGCCTTTGGCGGTCTTGTCATCCTGCTTTTGCCGGGAATCTCGGCCCCACCGCTCGTCGGTTCCATATTAATGATTTGGGCTGGGGCGTCCTGGGGCATTTACTGCCTGCTCGGAAAATTTGTTGGTGACCCGATATTGGTAACAGCCTGGAATTTTCGAAGAGCTGGCTATTTTGCATTATTGTTGAGCGCTGCTATGCTCCCATGGGTATCCCTCAATACAGGGGGGTTTTTGTGCGCTTTTTCCTCTGGAGCCTTAGCGTCAGGTCTTGGGTATGTAATCTGGTACGCCGCATTGAGGGGATTAACAGTAACGAGCGCTGCCACGGCGCAATTAAGTGTGCCTGTTATAGCCGCTTTAGGAGGAATTACGCTACTGGGGGAACCGATCAGCCTCCGTTTCGTCGTTGCTTCTGCGGCGACTTTGGGCGGTATTGCCCTGGCGATCCTTGATATATAGGTATTATAAATTCGATTGCCTGGGAATTCGAGTAATTCACAGGGGCAACAAATCAGGTGAAACGATTCATGTACGGCTTCACCGGGATTATTTCAAAAGAATGGCTTCCAGTCTGGTTGACTTCAGGATATCTTAGAGCGAAATTGAATTATCCAACTTTTTGAGTGGAAACGTATATAGGATTAAAATAGGATTTGTCCTATAATTATAAAATGTCTCTAGTAGCCTCCAGTTACTGGCAGTTTCGTCAGAATCTTTTTCCCTTGAATTAGAAAGGCGAGTTTGGGGGCTGGGCATTTATGGGAAACTGGCAAAAATGAAGATCGTTGTGGACGGAAGATGCATCCCCAATCAGCTTGATGGAACGGGGAGAGTAGCCCTTAACGTGATCAGGGCTCTATCGCAGGTAAAAAGCAGTATTTCCGTTACAGCGCTCATTCGATCAGATCTTTCAGACACCATTCGACAAAGACTCCCTGAAAGCGTGCCGGTTGTAGAAATACCATACCGCCACATTCACCCCTTTACGGCTCTTAGACTGGGACCAGTTGTTGATGCATTGGGCCCTGATCTCTTTTTCAGCCCACACATGCTTCAACCTCTATTCATGAAAACACCTAGCGTGATCACTTTAAATGACACCATGTGGTTTGGTGACACATCGACTCAGGCGAAGGGAAAACCACTGAGAATGCTTGCGGGGAAAGTTTATTTCCGCAGTCTGGTCGAGCTCTCAGTGCGCAAAGCAAGCAGGATAATTGTGCCATCAAAATCCACATATGATGACATTTCGAGGTTTTGGCCAGGGCGGACTGCGGATTTCGCCATGGTCCTCTACGGCATAGATCCGATGTTTGCGCCTGCTCCCCAGGGTCCCAGAGACTATGACGCAGTAAGCAAGCTCGGTCTAGGTCACAACGGCTTCTTTCTGCACGTTTCCAATGGTAAGCCTTACAAAAATACACCCAGGGTTATTGAGGCATTTGTAAAAGTGTCGCGTGACTCGAGTTTATCATTGGCAATTGTTGGCCGCCGTAGTGTGTTTACCTCTGAGATCGAATCCGTCATAGCCAGTTCCCCAGTTGGAAAGCGAATAAAATTTTTGGGTTCGGTCGATGACCAGACGGTAGTTTCCCTTTTCCAATCCGCCAGGGCATTAATATTCCCGTCACTGTTCGAGGGATTCGGTTTGCCTGTGGTAGAAGCCATGGCGTGCGGATGCCCTGTGATAACATCCACGAGAGGATCACTAGGGCAAGTGGCGGGAAATGCGGCCATGATAGTTGATCCCGAGGATGTCACTCAAATCGCCGACGCAATGCGAAAAATTGAGATCGATGATTTGTTGCGACAGTCCCTGATTGAGAAAGGACTGAAGCGGGCGGAACAGTTCTCCTGGGAAAAGACTGCTTCCAAGATGCTGGACGTCTTCAGAGAAGTAGTCTAGAGAGCAGGATATTACGATTAGGCGCTGGAATCCTTGACATCTGCCCGATGTGGAAGGATACTTATAATAGAATTATCAAAATTTAATTACATAAAAGGATGGCTCGGAGACAAAATGTCGGAATACGATATTCTTCTCGGAGACGTGGGGACAAAAGCAAACCTATTGGGGAACTACGCTTTTGTCAGGGGCATGATCGAAAGTGGTGTTCAGGTTGCCACGTGCTATCCTGGCAGTCCTACGGCCGAGATGGCAAACGCCCTAATGGAGATATCAGAAAAAGCTGGTATCTATTTCGAGATATCTACGAATGAAAAAGTGGCCCTGGAGGTCGCCGCGACATCTGCGATAATGGGCCGCCCCGCAGTTTGCTGGATGAAGTCGGTTGGCCTCAATGTAGCGGCCGATTCCGCCGTTCAGCTCTCCTATATGACCATGCCCGGAGGCCTCGTAGTCATTCTCGGTGACGACCCAGGTTATCTAAGCTCTCAAAATGAACAGGATAATCGCCACTATGCTAGACTTGCGTACCTTCCGTTCATTGAACCTTCTGACCCTCAGGAAGTTAAGGATTATTTTGTTTCCGCAATGAAGGTTTCTCAAAAGTATCAAGCGCCTGTGTTCATTAGAGCTACGACCCGTAACTGCCATCAGATCGGCCCAGTTACTTTTGCCGACCGAACCACGTCGAATATAGAAGTTAAATGGGACAACGAGACCATGCGCAGGGATGGAGGATACATCCCTTTACCGGGGACATTCCTTCCCATGAAACGCAAGGCGTTAGACAACCTCGAGAAGATAGGGGCTGAGTTCGATGATCTGGGTATAAACACTAAGGTCAAGGTAGGAACGGCCGCCCCTGCAATCAGTATCATCACTTACGGCCACACTTTTCAGTCAACTGTCAGGGCTTTGAATCACCTCGGAGTGAGCGCAGAGATTTTGAAACTAGGCGTTACACATCCTCTACCTAAAAAGGATGTCGCAAACTTTCTCCAAAACAGAGCAGAAGTCCATGTCCTGGAAGAACTTGACCCGATCCTTGAGAATGAAATCAAGACACTTTGTTACGATGAAGGGATCAAAACAACGATAATTGGTAAATGCGGCTTGTCCGATGAAATTGAATTGAAAATAGGAGAATATGACCCTACAAGATTAGTGAATGTATTAGGCGCCAGGCTCGGGATCCAAACCGCTCTGGATTATACGGAAAGTTCCATCCCGGTTCCAGCGAGATCCCCCCAACTTTGCCCCGGTTGTGGACACAGGACGGCTTTCTATTCCGTCAAAAAGGCTTTGGGAAAAGATAAAGAGGCCTTTTCAATGGCTGACATTGGGTGCTATTCACTTGGTTTTCTTCCCCCCTACGAGCTTGGTAACCTGTTATATTGTATGGGGTCGGGAGCGCCTGCAGCCAGCGCTGTTTCCAGAGCGTTCCCGTCCGAAAACGTCATTAGTTTTGTTGGAGATTCCACGTTTTTTCATGCAGCCATGCCGGGCATCGTAAACGCCGTGTACAATAAGCATAGGCAGGTTATTATGGTTATGGACAACGGTATCACTGCCATGACCGGCCATCAACCGAATCCAAACAGCGGTTTCGGAGCCAATGGTGAAGCGCCACGAATATCTATTGATGAAATTCTGAAGGCCTTTGGTATCCAGTTCATAGAAAGAGTTCCGTCGTACGAATGCGCCAAAGTTGAGGAAGCGCTAAGAAGTGGTCCGAAGGTTTGAGACACTTGAACGCGATCTTTAGGTGCAAGCTGCTTGTTCATGCTGCTACC
>JBMFSZ010000040.1:0-14469 GCA_049967315.1 Desulfomonilaceae bacterium | reverse complement strand
CTGGAAAACAAATGTGGCGTTACTGGGCGGTTTTGCGGCAAAAGAAGTCGTGGTTTCCACTTTGGGAACGGCCTATAGTTTGGGGACGGTGGAACGTGAGCAATATCCGTCTCTTTCGGACCAGCTCAAGCACGAGCCTGGATGGAATCCCTTGATGGCTTTCACGCTGATAATGTTCGTTATGCTTTATGCTCCTTGTATAGTTACCCTGGTTGTAATCAAGAGAGAAACCGGGAAATGGCGCTGGATGCTGTTTGCTATGGTCTACACTACTACACTGGCATATGTTGTAGCATTAATTGTAAAAACCACTGGCACTTTGTTGGGGCTAGGACTTACATAGCAATTGGCCGATGGAGATGAGGAACCAGCAATGTGGCAAAACTTGGTAGTTGGATTAATCATATTACTGGCGGCAATTTTTGTGGTTTATAGATTTATCAAAAATTTTTCATCGAGTTCTTCAAATAAGCCAAATTGCGCATGTAATTGTGCGAAGTGTTGTTTAGACAGTAAAAACTGCCCTGAAAATACTTTCCTAAAGGACTCTAAGCTAAAGACTAAGAATAATCAAATTGAATAGTTGGGCTCAATTCAACTAAACGATGTTGACTTATAGTGGCAACTACCCAATGTAGATAACAATAATAGCTGCAATAAAATATTATGGAATTATAGTGAGTTATAGACTGGTTAAGGATATTTTCGCTTCAATCAACACCTAGAAGAAGGCATTGAGCAGAAAATGCCATGTCCAACTTTCCGATCCGTGACAACTTGGATGGTTGACTGGTCGTAAAAGGTCAATTGTTTCCTTTACTCATCCGTATCAGTTTTCAATACCGCAAGAAACGCTGATTGCGGAATTACAACGTTTCCAACCTGTTTCATTCGTTTCTTGCCTTCTTTCTGTTTTTCCAGCAGTTTTTTCTTTCGTGTTATGTCCCCACCGTAGCACTTTGCAAGAACGTCCTTTCGTAAAGCCGATACAGTTTCTCTGGCTATGATTTTCCCTCCGATTGCCCCTTGAATGGCAACTTTAAAAAGTTGACGTGGAATCTCCTCTCTAAGTTTTTCGCATGCCTTGCGAGCTCGGTTATAAGCTCGCTCCTTATGCACCAGCATGGACAATGCGTCAACTTTTTCGCCAGCCACAAGAATGTCCACTTTGGCTAATTCTGTAGGGCGGTAATCGAGGAATTCATAATCGAAAGACGCATAACCGCGAGAAACTGATTTAAGTTTGTCATAGAAGTCGAAAAGTACTTCTGCCAAGGGCAGATCAAAAGTAAGCTCAACTCGCCCTGAACCTAAGTATCCAATATCTTTTTGAATACCTCTTCTATCTATACACAGACTTATTACGGTTCCAAGATATTGTTCAGGTAATATTATGGAAGCCCTTATGAAGGGCTCTTTACATTTGTCAATAATTACCGGGTCAGGATACTTGGCCGGATTATCAATAATTTGCTCGGATCCGTCTTTTAAAACTATCACATATTGTACTGACGGCGCAGTTAGTATTAGGGAAAGATTGAATTCTCTTTCCAGGCGTTCCTGAACTACTTCAAGATGTAATAACCCTAGAAAACCGCATCTAAAACCATGCCCCAATGCAGTCGAATGGTCTTTCTCGAAAGTAAGGGAAGCGTCATTGAGTTTCAGTTTTTCTAGCGCTTCGGACAGCTCCTGATAGTCATCTGACGAAACCGGATAAAATGACGAAAATACCACTGGTTTCACGATTTGAAAACCCTTCAGGGGCGCTTCACAGGGCCTGTCTTCAAGTGTGATCGTGTCACCGATTCTCGTATCGCTGACCGTCTTTATTCCAGCTATGATATAGCCCACCTGGCCTGCGGAAAGTTGTTTTTCAGGTTTCCTCTCAATTAGAAAAATTCCCGTTTCTTCGACTCTGTAATTAGCGTTAATTGACCACATTCGTATCGTCTGGCCAGGTTTTATCCTCCCGTCAAAAATTCGTAAGTGTACAATAGTACCTCTGTAAGGGTCCCAGTGCGAATCGAAAATAAGGGCCTTCAAGGGTAATTCAGGATCACCCTTTGGTGGCGGAATTTTCTTTACTATCGCTTCCAGGACTTCTTTTACTCCAGTCCCTTCTTTAGCCGAAATCGGTATTGCTGAATCTGGATCCAACCCCAAATCCTTGGAAATCTGAGCCTTAACTCTGTCAATATCCGCAGCGGGTAAATCAATCTTATTAATCAAAGGTATTATTTCGAGGTCCTGGTCAACCGCCATATAAAAATTGGCCAGGGTTTGCGCTTGAACCCCCTGGCTCGCGTCTATTACTAGCAATGCTCCTTCACAAGCCACGAGGGCTCTGGAAACCTCGTATGAGAAGTCTGCGTGACCTGGAGTATCTATTAAATTGAGTGTGTACTGAATACCGTCAGCTGATGTGTAAGGGAGCGCAACGGACTGATTCTTGATTGTTATGCCCCGCTCCCGTTCAATGTCCATTGTATCAAGCATTTGATCACGAAAATTATGATCTCCAACAACACCTGTAATCTGGAGTAAACGGTCAGCAAGAGTGGATTTCCCATGATCTATATGAGCTATTATACAGAAATTTCTAAGTCTATCCATTAAAGCATCTCCAAAACGCTCGCCTGGTTTAAGAGTCGAGAGTATCAAACATATATTTGTCAAAAGGTGAGTTTAGTGTGAAAATATACCATTTACAACTTCGGATTTGGTCATGAGGAAAATTTCGGATTGATGCGCACTGATTCTTTATTTAACAATGGTCTCAATGGAATGCGAAAAGTTCTACCTTGATCCGATACCAGCATTATGTCAGACCCTGATATGCTTAATCCCAAAACTCTTTCTTCCGGAATAGCAATCTTCTTCTTTGTGGCTTTGAGCAAATTTTTACCGTGCAACATCTGATCAAGAGAGGCTGTATAGATTAATGAATTAAATGGAGATTTATTCAATTCTATCACTTGTCCATCATAAACCACAAGACCACATGGAAAACCGCCGTTGATGTAAAAAGCGATCACTCCGCCTAAAACTGAACCTTTTTTCAAAGCCAAATCAGGATCGACAACATAAGTTTTTCTAGTATAAAGATAATTGGCAATCAACCAAACTTTCCTATTGTTCCACACAGTAGTCGCTATAGCGGTCATTCTCAAATAACCAAACGGAAGAGTGCTGATTATGACGGCTTTGTGACTTGCTAGAGACGCATTGAGATCGATCCCCAGAACAAGCCTGGTTTTATTATCCGCCATCAGCAAAGTCCCCCCCTCAACAGGTAGTTCTTCGCAGGCAGGATCAATATAGGAGGGAGCTTCGAATCTTTCCTCACTCAAGGACCCATCTGATTCTATTAGGCGGATTTCTTTGGACCCATCGGAATTTTGGAATAAAGCCAGCCACTTATTGTTCCAAACCCCAAACGAAAGAATTCGCGAATCTGGCTGGGGAAACGTAATTGAACTCCCTTCCTGCCAGTTGATAGGAAAGTTAGGCTTATCGACGATGGCTTTTAACGGGATCCAGTTCCCGTAAATAATGATTGCGACGAGCGTTAACACGGGTACAGATGTATTTAGAACATAATTCAGAGGACCAGAATAAATGTCTCCCTGTCTAAAACGCCGTTGAGAGTCGAATTTTCTCCTTATCCCAGCTTTCAGGCGAACATATCCAACTAATACCTCAATGGCCATAACAACAGAGAAAAAAGTCATCAATGGAGAAAAAAAGTTCTGTCCATTGAATGCCCACCAGCCATAGACTATGTAAAGAAAATACTTGCTGGTTATGGTGATTCTGGATCCAATACCCATAACGTTGATGATTACCCCAAAAACCACGACAATTAGGTACAAGGTTATATATGCGGAGCCAATTAATGGTTCGACCAAATGATGAAAGATAGCCAACATCGATACGACTATCATGCCGAACTGGTCACACACAAGGTCAGTAAATGCTCCAGACTGGGAAGCTTTACCAGCGTTGCGGGCGTAGGCTCCGTCAAGGCCATCAAAAATTACGTGGCCAAGCAAAAAGACCGACGCCAACCCGGGTTTTCGAACAAAATAAAGAATTACTCCAGCCAGGAGAGCGATGCCAACGTAAGAAATTGTATCCGGAACCAGGCCAATTTTGTCAAAAGGAGGGAAAATAGCGGATGTTAACTGTGTCCTTTTCCTGGCTAACCATGCCTGAACAAATCGATCCTTACCAAAATAATTAAAAAATTCGGACTGAGATTGAGTTTTGAATCCGACTTTATTCTTCTCATGCTCTATTGACATTGTAGTTCGTTGAATTGGTTCGCGACTCAACTCAGAGATTTGCCCTTACAGCTTCAGCGGTAGCCTTTATCTGATCCATGGAGCCAGGAACAGGTTCCCACGCGCAAATTGACAGTCCATCTCCATAATTTCTCGGCACTATATGGATATGTAAATGCGGAACAACCTGATTTGCAGCTTTCCCGTTCAACTGCATAATATTGATCCCATCAGGATTGAGGGTTTTTTGAATCGCTACTGATATATTCGATGCAATTTTTCCAAGCCAGCCGTATAAATCTGGTTCAATGTCCAATATTGTTTCGTAATGATTCTTGGGAATTACCAGGATGTGACCCTGATTCAAAGGGGCTATGTCCATGAACGCCAAGGCATTTTCATCTTCGAAAACCTTAACACAAGGAATTTGTCCATTTACAATTTTGCAAAATATGCAATCTCCCTTTTGTCCCATGAGATAAGCCCTCCTTATTCCTGATACAGCAATCCAATTCAAACCAGCCCATTAATCATCAAGATGCTCAAACAGTACAGAGCTAAGATATCGTTCACCCGCGCTAGGCAATATGGCAACAATATTTTTTCTACGGAATTCCTTTTTTCCCGCCAGAGAAATAGCAGCAGAAACAGCGGCCCCCGAAGATATTCCACTCAATAAGCCTTCTTCCCTTGCCAATAAACGACTATAGAAAACTGCATCATCACTGGACACCTGAACAACCTGATCAACCAAAGAAAGATCAAGAACCTCAGGAATAAAGCCTGCGCCGATGCCTTGAATTTTGTGCGGTCCCGGTACCGTTTCTTTACCCTGAAGAGTCTGGGTGATGACAGGACTCTCCAATGGTTCGACTGCAACGGAAATCAACTTTTTCTTCTTTGTGTGTTTTATAAATCGAGAAACTCCAGTGATTGTGCCTCCTGTGCCTACGCCACTGACAAAAACATCTATTTTGCCTCCGGTTTGTTCCCATATTTCGGGGCCAGTAGTTTCTTCATGAGCCTTAGGATTTGCCGGATTTTTAAATTGCTGCGGCATAAAGTATCTTTCAGGGTCACTTGAAATGATTTGCTCAGCCTTCTCGACAGCGCCCTTCATGCCTCTAGCCCCATCGGTCAAGGCTATCCGAGCGCCAAACATCCTTAAAACCTTGCGGCGTTCCAGGCTCATCGTCTCAGGCATAGTAAGAGTCAACGGATAACCTTTGATTGCGCAAACATACGCCAGGCCGATTCCTGTGTTTCCGCTGGTAGGCTCCACAATCTCCATTCCTGGTTTCAGCATTCCGTTTTCCTCCGCGTCTTTAATCATGTATGCTCCTATTCGGTCCTTGATAGAGTACGCGGAGTTACGGCCTTCAACCTTGACCAGGATATTGGCTTCACCAACCCCTTGAATTTTATTTAATTTTACTAGAGGCGTATGGCCTACTGCAGCAATATTATCATAAAAATATTTTGTCATGTTGTTTCCGTTTCTGGCCTTTCCTTAGAGAATTTGATCTCGGGATTAACCTGTAAAACTTAAAATCAACTTGAATACACGGTTGGATCCAAAACGCCAGCTTCCTGGAATCCTCGCTTACGCAATATGCAGCTCTCGCAAGAGCCGCACGCTTCTCCATAATCATTGGGATCATAACAAGAGTGTGTCAAACTGTAATCTATACCGAGTTCGATGCCCTTACTGATAATTTGAGCCTTGGTCAACTTTATCAAGGGAGTCCGAATTCTAATATGCATTTTCCCTTCTACAGTTTTTTGCGTGGCCAAATTGGCCATTTTTTGGAACGACTCTATGAATTCCGGGCGACAATCAGGGTATCCTGAATAATCAATTGCATTTACACCTATAAAAATGTCTTCGGCTGCTGTTACTTCGGCAAAACCAAGTGCGAAGGCGAGGAATATGGTATTTCTGGCAGGAACGTAAGTAACAGGGATTTCGTTGCCGATTTTTTGAATAGTCAGTCCTTTAGGCACGGTTAAGTCACTTGTTAATGCGGAACCTCCAATTTTCCTGAGTGGTATCTCAATAATCAAATGTCTTTCAACATTAAAATGTTTTGCTATCTTTTTGGCAGCAGCAAGTTCTACCTTGTGTCTCTGTCCATAGTCAAAACTCAAAGCACAAATTTTGAAACCCTCAGAGTGAGCCATTGCCACAGTTGTTGTCGAGTCAATTCCTCCGGATAGGAGAACTACAGCACGTTTAATAGTCATGAATTTTTTTGTTTTTCTTAATGCTAGGAGGTCTTGGCTAAATGGAAACGGTTAATTTTGAAATTTCGTCGGGTCCAAAATTTAGCATCTCAAATATAGCTTCTTCGATTTCTACTGTTTCCTGCTTCATAAATGATAGATGATCCATTGCTTCTTGAGTCTTTCCATATGTCTCATTGAGATAGATAAACCTACTCTCCAGGCTCACTATCCGATCATGGAGCACTCGTTTATCCGCATAGAAAACAACATGTTCTTCAGCTACAGGTCTCTTTTCAGATCCATTTAAGACAACATGTTGAGCAACTATATTTCCTACCTCGGGGAATCCCTCCTTAACAAGAATTTCCTTTCCCAAAATGTCGTGACGTTTACTACCCGAGACGATGCTCAGATATTTCCCAATGTCGTGGAGCAAACAGGAGGCTCTGAGTAAAGGGATGTCCAATTTACAACCATCATTAATCAGATTTATTCCTAGAAACTGACCGACTTCCCAAACTTTTTGACAATGCCTAATGATGTGCTCGGGTGTCTCATATTTTTTCAACAGGACCAGACACTCAGCTTCTTCAGGAACGATGGCCATTAAAATTGCGCCTCCTTTCAATTCCTTTAATTAAGTATCCAAAAAACAAATATGGTTCCAGAGTTGATCTACTCTACCGGAGGCCTGTTTTTTTCTTCATCTTTAAACTCGTCAAATCGAAAACTCAAGCTCACCACTCCGTCCGCAAAACGCTTATGAATTCTGAAGGGAACCTTTTCATAAACTTTCAGCATAGGTTGATTAGAAAATAAAACATCGGCCTTGAAACCCTTGAGGCCTCTTTCCTTAGCTATTTCGATTAGATAGTTCAAAAGATAAGTGGCAATACCGCGACCCTGATAATTTTCATCTACCATAAACGCCGTGTCTGCAAACCCATCACCTGGTTCTACCATGTACCTGGCTTCGGCGATCATTTTACGATTTTCTCGGGGACCCGTTGTAACTACTATCGAGACACCTTCATCCTCTTTTAAATTAACATAGGATTGAAGATTTTTGTGCGGCATGCTCCGCTTTGGACTGAAGTATCTGAAATATATTGAACTCTCTGAAAGGTTATAGAACAAGTCTCTCAACATTGTTTCATCAGTAGGTCTAACTGCGCGGATGTGGCATTTTAACCCGTCTTTGAAAATGTGATCTCGGCGGATTTTTTGCCGGAATTCAGGGGAAACACTTTTGTAATAAATCTGGTCCGCATAGATGTATCCCATTTCCCGAGCTTGCCTCATCAGGTCTTCACGATGGTCAGGATGGGCGATTTCAATGAGCGCCATAGCTCTTTCGCGGATGGTTCGACCACCGAGGTAGGCTATTCCATATTCTGTAACTATGTAATTTACTTCTCCACGATTCATAATCACGGCGGCCTTCGGACCAAAAGATGGCACTATAGTTGATCGTCCGCTTTTTATAGAAGTTGATCTCAAACACACGATGGAACGGCCCCCTTTGGACATGCTTGCGCCCAGCATGAAATCATGGTCACCACCAGAACCTTCAAAAGCCGTCCATGTTGGGTTGCCCTGTCGGATCTGTCCTCGCAGATCAACCTGTAAAGCCAGATTTACAGCCACAACTTTGTCATTTGCCGCAATAAATAAAGGATTTAGGACAACATCACTGGTATAAAATTCAACCATTGAATTGTTGTCTACGAAGTCATAAAGACGCCTGGTACCCATGCAGCACGTGGCAAGGGATTTCCCTCTGTACATTTTTTTTGTGCTATTGTTGACAGCTCCACATTCTATGAGGTCGACTAGAAATTCGGTCAAGATCTCGGTATGCAACCCTAAATTGCGGCGGTCTTTAAGATGCCCCATAAGACCTTGAGATATTCCCGCAAAACCAAACTGAAGAATTGACCCGTCGTCTATAAGCTCGCCACAGTAATAACTGATGATTCTTTCCCTTTCGCCAAGTATTTCTTGCGGCACTTCGAACAATTCTTCGTCCGCCTCGACAAGGTAATCGATGTCATCTATCATGATCGATGTATCGCCATTGGTCCTAGGCATTTTATTGTTAACCTGGGCGATCACGATACGGGCAGATTCGACTGCAGATTTAGTTATGTCGATGGATATACCAAGGCTGAACCTTCCGAACCTGTCAGGTGGAGCAACCTGGATCAAGGCTACGTCTATAGCGATTCGTCTGTTTCGAAAGAAATTTGGTATCTGAGAATGGAAAAGAGGTACATAATCAGCTTCTGAGGGCCGTTCTTGTTCACCGGTGCGACCACCGACGAAAAAAGATTTGATTACAAATCTTCCTGGTATCTTAGCAGCAAGATTGGTAGCATAATCTCCTCTAATAAATTGAACTATTTCAACATCTTCAACCCTGGTGTTTCCTAAAGCTTCAATAATAGCTTTAGGTTCTGAGCACATGCTTCCAAAATAAATTCTGTCACCATTTTTGACGTGCGAGGCCGCCTCTTCAACGGTTACCAATTTTGTAGCGTATCTTTGCTTCCAATCCCGCATGCTGGATCTCCAAAAGTTATAAACAGAATCTTGAAAAGTCTGTTTTAAGTCAAGCTTTTCTGACTATTACTACCTATGAAATGCTAGAAATATTTTCGGCGCGCTTCGAAATATAACACAAATTTTTCAGTCACCTGGCAATTTTTACCCAGGAAGTGAGTCAAGACAAATGGTTAGGGATAGTTCGGGCTAGAGTTCATCAGGGTGTTTTAATTCTTCACCTTGACACAAATACACGAATGCCCTTACATAACAATGGGGAGGCAGGATTAAAGAGTACCAAATCGGCCGAAAAGTCCAATGAGCATTTATTAGATTACGGATTAAGCGCAAGGAGTAAAAAATATGCCTACTGAGGAAACCCGGTCTTTAACTGACAGAGAACTATGGACCCTCAAGGAATTTGTTGAGAACACCCTGCGTAAAAGTGGGGTCGTTTTGCTGGAAATGTACGGCCGTGGTAATAGGAAGCTGAAGTTTGACGATGAGTTAGTGACCGAGGCCGAGAACCGCGCTTGGGATATCATTCAGGGTAAGATCAGCGGGAGTTTCGATGGACACGGCTTCTTAAGAGATTTAAGCGAAGAACAATTAAAAAGCCAGGAAGTGCCAAGATTCCTATGGATTGTGGATACTCTCGATGGAGCTGCTTCATTTCAGGCCGGCATGCCTGTGTGGGGTATAAGCGCCGCTTTGTTTGAAAAATTTTGGCCCGTCTTAGGATTTCTCTACTTGCCAGTGACAGGTGAGTTATATTCAGCTTATGCTGGGAAGGAAGCATTTCTCAATGATAAACCGATTAGAGTCAGACCGGATCCAACAATCGACAATGAAAGCTTAGTCTTGGTTTATTCTCGATTCCATCGTGATTTTACTAGTAATTTTCCAGGAAAAATTCGTAACTTAGGTTCATCAGCTGGCCATTTGGCATATGTTGCCAGGGGCGCGGCAGACGCTTGTATCATGAAAAATTTGACTGTAAGGGATTTAGCCGCAGGCAGTATTATACTAGAAGCCGCAGGCGGTGAGATCAGGTATCTTGACGGTCGACCCTTTCACGTAGGCGACTTGCTGGATGGGCAAAGAATTGAAGATCCCTTAATAGCGTCGCCTAAGGGGTGCTTTGAATATTTTGGGCAATATTTTACAAAAACCTGATCTGGTTAATACAAAGATGGCGGATAATTTAATAAAGATGAGTAAAAAATAGAGGTCCGTAATTAACGGAGTGGAAATGAACTCGATAATAAACAGATCGGAACAAATCCTCGCATCCATCGTATCTGAATATATTGCAACCGGAGAACCCGTAGGGTCCAGGACTCTGGCCAAGAAAACGGACATAGGTTTGTCCGCTGCTTCGATCAGGAATGTTATGAGTGATCTGACTGACTGTGGTTTTATCTCTCAACCTCATGTCAGCGCTGGCCGTGTTCCCACCGATTTGGGGTATCGTTTCTACGTAGACAAAATTCTTGAACCCATGACTCTTAACCAGACGGAGGTATCAGCCATAGAATCATGGATAGCTTCGGCTGGTATGGATATTCGACATGCCCTGAAACAATCATCCTGGGTCCTTGCGGATCTCTCCAAACAGGCAGGTGTAGTTACTGGGTCTCCAGCAGCCGAACAGACTTTCAAAACTATTGATTTTATAAAAGTAGCAAACGATAGAATTTTGGTAGTTTTGGTTTCAACTACGGGTTTTGTTCAGAATAAGATGATTTTTGATGAAGACAACCTGTCTCAAGTTACCCTCGAATCGTTGGGTAGGATGTTAAATGACATTCTTAAAGACCTTGACCTCAAACAGGCTAGGGAAAAAATTGAGAAGGAATTAAGTCACGCAAAAGCCAGGTTCGACGCTATGTTAAACAAGGCTTTGGAATTTGGATATATTATATTGTCCGAACAGAGCGCGAGCCGCGAAATTTTTATTGAGGGATCAGCCAACATTGTTGAAGACCCTGAATTTTATCAAATTGAAACGATCAGGGCCATCCTGGCCACATTTGAACATAAGATTCAGCTTCTCAAGCTACTCGACAAAACCCTAGCTGCTAGGGGTATACAAGTCTTCATAGGATCAGAACATGGGATCAATGAGATGGAATCATGTTCAGTCATCGCTTATCCGATTAAGGCTAGTGGAGTGTCTCTTGGAAGCATTGGTATTATTGGGCCCAAAAGAATGAATTATCAAAAATTGATTCCATTGGTTAGGACAACCGCTGATGTACTAACGCGGCTTTTCAAAAGGATTATTGAAAAAGATTCATAATGGCTATTGTCCTGAAAACAGCTTTTTAAACAGCGCAGGAAATAGCCGATTAGAATTTTGAAGGTTTACAAATTATCTCTCTTACTTTTAAACGCAGAAAATCCGCGCTATTGGAAGGTTGGAGAACTAAAGCTGTATCTAGGCCGGTTCCTGTGCCTCCGATAGAGATAACGTCGTGATCGGTCCTGACAAGTCCAGCGTCTGCCGCCATTAGCGCTAGCTCTATTGCTACTTTCGTCCCATGTCCAAATATTCTTAGAGTGTAAGCCATTATTTCATCGACCTGGTACGTTCCCAGTTGCTTTCTGATACTACGGCCAACGCCTCCAAAGGCATGCTGGGCCGTAAGAACATTTATCCTACTGGAAAGCAATTTCTCGCGTATTTCTGGGGACAACTCCTGATGATCCGGTTTCTCAAAACCAGCTACATGGGTGACAGTTATCAGGTGAATGTCAGGGGCCAAGATTTCCCTCGCTTTTAGAGCGCTAGCTCCGGTTACTGAAGCTACAATAACTTCTTTGACACCAAGCTCTTTCGCCCGTTTGTTTACACATTCCAAAACAAGTTGAGTATTGGACGGCCCGGGTTTACTGAAATAGCAAACGGAAGTTTCATAATAATTTTCTTTAGACTTCATTGTTTTCCCCAATCCTTATAGCAGTTAATATGATTGATTTCCCACAACCCCAACAGAATTATTGGGAGGCGAGAAAATCCTTTGAAAAATATCAAATCATACTTCAACACCTTTCAATTTAAGATAGTCAAGCACCTGTGCGTGTACCTGGGCCATTGAACCTTCTCCATCAATTCTTATTATAATGGGGTCTTGGAATGAACAATAAATATCGGCGACTGCTTCCAGATTCATTTTTTTTTCAAAAATGGACAAACCCCCTGACCTGGATTCCGATATCCGCTTCAACGCTGTCTCAACACAAACCACCAGCAAAAACACTATGTCAGGTTCAGGGACAACAGCCCGATTTTTATTAAGTATCTCGACAGGGTCGAGTCCCCGAGCGCCCTGGTACGCGGCCGAAGAGTAATAATATCGATCACAGATCACATGCCTGCCCTGCTTTAGTGCGGGAGAAATAATTCTTTGAACATGATCAATCCGGTCTTCGAGGAACAACCTCGATTCTTCCTCGACCTGAAGTCTCGAAACCAGGTTGCGCAATTTTTTGCCCACTATTCCGTCAGAGGGTTCTCTTGTAAGGATGAAAGGAATGCCTCGAAATTCAAAAAACTCGGCCAATAAACGGGCCTGCTCGCTTTTTCCACTTCCGTCAATGCCTTCAAAAACTATGAACAATGTTAACTTGCTCCATCGAGTTCCAATCTTTTAACGAGTTATCGTTATATTCCAAAATCTATTTCTGGCATACAATGAGGGGTGAATTCAAATAGAGATATCAGCGAGGCTCAAGATGTTTAATGTTCCAAATTATCGATCGAGGACTATCAACAACTTACCTGTAAATTTGAATGGCAGTTATATCCTGTACTGGATGATCGCGAACAGGAGAGTGCAATGGAACTTTAGCCTGGATATGGCCATCATGTGGGCGCAAGAGCTTGGGAAGCCACTGATAATCCTTGAAGCGCTTAGAGTTGGCCAACAATGGGCCTGCGAAAGGTTCCACAATTTTGTTCTGGATGGCATGAATGACAATCGAAAAAGTCTCGAGGGTACAGGTGTGTACTATTATCCCTACATGGAAACACACCTAAATGCAGGGAAAGGACTCCTCAAAGAACTTTCAAAAAAGGCCTGTATCATTATTTCTGATTTTTTCCCCTCATTTTTTCTACCCAAAATGGTAGCCTCGGCCTCATCACGAGTGTTCTGCAGGATGGATGAAGTTGATTCGAACGGGTTGCTTCCGCTGTTCAAGACACATGAAGTTTTTGCAAATGCTTTTTCATTCCGAAGATACCTTCAAAAAGAACTCCCAAAATATATTTTGGAAGCCCCCAGCAGCGCTCCCCTGATTTATCGTAAACTAACTCCATTTGAAAATATTCCTCGGCGTATTCTAGAATTATGGCCTCCAGTTGACCCTGCTTTCTTGGATCAACCCAACAGAGATTTATCTAGGTTGCCCCTAAATCACGAGGTTAAAACGGTGTCGAAACGTGGTGGTCCTGTCGCTGCCGCTAAGGCCCTGGATTCTTTTATCAACGAACGACTTTCGAAATACGTTTCAGGTAGAAATCATCCCGATATCCATGCTACAAGTGGCTTATCTCCCTACCTCCATTGGGGTCATATTTCAGCGCATCAAATATTCTGGAGTCTCATGAATTCAAATAACTGGACGCCCGACCGTATTTCTGCCAAAACTGACGGAAAAAGAAATGGTTGGTGGGGCGCAAGTGAGAATGTGGAAGCTTTTCTTGACGAATTGATCACTTGGCGTGAGATTGGATACAATATGTGCTCATTGCGGAAGGATTTTCAGGCCTATGAATCTCTTCCTGAATGGGCTCTTCAGACCCTTTCCAAACATGAAAACGATGAAAGAGAATATCTATACGAAATTGATGTACTGGAAAGAGCTCAGACCCATGATCAGATCTGGAATGCGGCTCAGAACGAGTTATTAATCACAGGGTCTATCCACAATTATCTGAGGATGTTGTGGGGCAAGAAAATACTTGAATGGACCGCCAGCCCCAAACGGGCCATTGAAATAATGATTGAACTAAATAACAAGTATGCTCTGGACGGAAGGAATCCTAATTCTTATTCAGGAGTATTCTGGATTTTTGGCCGATACGACAGACCTTGGGGACCAGAACGTTCAATTTTTGGAAAGATACGTTATATGAGTTCAAAACGAACATTTGATAAACTCAAAATGGAAAGCTATCTAAAGGCTTACCAAGCTAGCTAAATTATCGGCGCCAAGAATAAAATTTCATTCCAATTCTTGGTTTCCCTATACTTGACGCCGTGGATCCTTGAGAAAAATCCCAAGGGCTAGCAACACACCAAAGGGCGATTTTTTTAGCGAACATTATTCTATAGTTTCGCCTTTTTTGTATGAGAATACAGTGGGGCGAGTGAATAATAGTTGAAAAACAAGGCGTTCCGCGCGA
>JBMFSZ010000039.1:0-14686 GCA_049967315.1 Desulfomonilaceae bacterium | reverse complement strand
AAGGCAACCTGAGACGTTTTGTCGTAATAGTAGATAACCCGGTATCCAGGGAAAACGTTGCCAGATTCGCGCGTAACCAGGGAGCCGTTGTAGAAACGTCTCAAGATGAAGCGCTCAACTGGAAGCTGGATATACGAATAGAGAAACCTGGCCAACTATATGTGGAAAATGAACTGCTCATCCCATGCCCGATTCCAGATGACCAGACTTCAACCCCCAAAATAGTCGTGTATATTGGGAGCAATATCATGGGCAGGGGAGACGATGAGCTAGGGGCTAAACTGATGCGTGGGTTCCTCAGAACCTTGATTGACGTCACACCTTACGCATGGAGAATGTTATTCATAAATTCCGGCGTGAAGCTTACAACGATCGACCAGGAAGCGGTCGAAGCGCTAGGTATACTGGAAGACAGGGGCGTTGAAATTTTGTCATGCGGAACATGCCTCGACACCTTCGGTCTAGCAGACCAATTGCAACTAGGTAAGGTCACTAACATGTATGAGGTTGTAGAATCACTCAAAATGGCCACAAAGGTGATCTCACCGGACTAACGTATAATAAAATTACGGGACCGCCGCACAGAGTAACCGGCCGGGAAATCTGGTCTTAGTTAGCAAGTTCCTATTGCTATTTGGGCCGTACCGGTAGTTCTATTATAAAACAGGCCCCGCCTTTTTCATTATCTTTGACTCGAATAAAACCGTTATGGTCGGCAACTATGGCGCTGACAATCGTAAGACCCAAGCCTGTGCCTCCCTTTTTTCTGGTAAAGTACGGATCGAAAATTCGTTCGCGGTCTTGGGGACTGACCCCGGGGCCATTATCACAAACACTTATCGAGGCTATTCGCAACACGGGTTCGTAACTGGAGTAAATTTCCACCTTGCCTTCCGGTCCAGCAGCGGCTATTGCATTGTCAAGAAGATTCATGACACCTCGTTTCAACTGTTCCCGATCGATGTCAAAAATTGGCACGGAGTCATCCGTTATAAACTTGATTTCCATTGCTTCATTCGCTGCCCGATATAGAGCGATCAGTTCCCTTAATATGTCATTCAATTTGTTCGGGGTTGGATTAGCAGCAGGCATTCGAGCAAATTTTGAAAATTCATTGACCATGTTTTTGAGCTGCTCTACCTGATCGATTATCGAAGAGGTACACTGATCGAGCGCTCGACCATCATCTCCGAGGTTCGAAAGATATTTCCTTCTTAATCTCTGGGCATTGAGCTGTATTGGTGTAAGTGGATTTTTGATTTCATGGGCAATACGGCGGGCGACTTCTCTCCATGCCGCCATACGCTGGGCCTTAACCAGGAAAGTCAGATCCTCGAAAACGAGGACCGCTCCTAATTCGGATCCAGCCTCGTCCCTAAGAATGTTGGCAAAACAAAGCAGGGTAACGGTCTTATCCGGAAACGGGATTTGGACCTGCTTCTCTATGGCCCCGGACTCCGCTTCTCGCAGTTCAACAATTATTCCCTGAATTCTGTTTGCGACTCCGGGATCAAGTTGATCCAATAGAGCCCATCCTAATCTGAATTCGGAAGCTATTCCGAGAAGTCTGACAGAGGACTGGTTGAACGCTGTGACCTTCTGTTCGGCGTCAACAGCGATTACACCCGCTGCAATATTAGTCAACACAGTCTGTATATACTTCCGACGATTTTCCAGGTCTGCGTTAACCTTGAGTAGTTCATCGCGACCATTCCGTAAATCCCCGGCCATTTTATTAAATGAGCGTACCAAAGCGCCAAGCTCATCATCGCCGACAGGTTCTACAAAAACATCGAGATTCCCGGTGGCTATTTGCTGAGTCCCCTGCGCCAGACTCTGAATTGGATCTGTTATTTCCTTGGCCATCGTCATACCAAACCAGAAACCTACAAAGATAACTAGCAGCGCCACTATCAACAGTATGAGGATGTAGGTAGTCTTGACCGGTCCCTTTACACGTTTGGCCTCCTGATAATCATCAAAAGCCTTGGTAATGCCAAACAGCTTGCTGGATAAGGCCCTTGGTATGAGGTAATCGGCCACCACAACCGTTCTGATTTTACCGTTCCCTTTGGCTTTTACTGGAGCAATTCCCCGTACCAGATCTTCACCTGAATCCAGTTTTATTACTGTCGAAGCAGTCGATCCCAGAAACCCGATTTTCAGAAAACTTTCCATTACACGAGGAATATTGCGGTCTGCTGGGTTTGACGTGACCACCATTATCGGCTTACTGCGCCCGCTGGAATAAACCGAAGCGATGTTCACCCCCAGAGAGCGAGCCTCGGTCGACACGAAGTCTTTGAGGACTTCCGGTTTTGACCACGATCCAATTCCTTTTTGTCCCAGTTCGTCCGCGAGTCTCTCAGCAGCTTTCATCGCATTTTCTGAAGCCTTTTGATGGTAAGCCTGACCTATTACCACTGCTGAGGTTAGCGCCTCCTCCACTTGCGCCCCGAACCAGCTGTCTATAGTTGTATGCAGCACGCTGGCGCTGGCGATGAAAAGTACCACGGTAGGGACCAGAGTAAGCGCTACAAACGCCATGATCAACCTTGTCTTGATCTTGGAGCCAAGAACTTTCCCCCTTCTCTCAAAAACGAGTTTAAACAGATTCCGTATAAGGAAAAATATGATCAGAATCATTAAAAGGACAACGATTCCGAGTAGAGCAAAAAGCAGAAGATGCCCGCTGAAAGGGCCTTCCCCTCCGGATCGGGACAATTCCGAACCCGCAAAAAAAAGTCCGGCAATGACCAGAGCGGAAATTAGTGAGATAATGAGTTCACGGCGTCTTTTCTTCTTTTCAAGTTCTGCTTTGAGTCCCTTTATCAAATGATTGACCCCGTCATCTCAAGAAGTTCTTCGTCGTCAAATCCAAAATGGTGGCCTATCTCATGTACGATAACATTTCGAATCGCCTGCACAATATCATCCTTGCCTTCGAATGATCTAAGTATTGGGAGTCGGTAAAGGTAAATCCGATCGGGCAACAGGGTAGTCTGAAATATGCTGCGTTCAGTCAGGGGATGTCCAACATATAACCCCAGTAAACTCCATTTTGATTCTATATTCAATGACTTCAACACGTCTGGAGATGCAAAGTCTTCAACGATTATTTCCACGTTTTGAAGACGGTCAAGGAGACTTGACGGTATTTGTTCCAAAGCTTCAACGGCTTTCTGTTGGAATATGATTTCATTCATGAGAGATTAGGTTTGACATGATTGGGCTATCGCGATTAGTCAATGATCTAACAGAACAGGACGTAAATGTGAACCAGTTGAATGTCAATGGCAAAAGAATTTTTCCTGTAGTAGGCCTCGGCAATCCCGGACCTAAATATTCCAGGAATAGACATAATGTTGGTTTTATGACTTTGGAAGCGCTCGCCTATGAACTCGGCGCAACCTGGGCTCCTCAGAAGCACGAAGCGATAACATGTTCAGCCGAGTATGAGAAAAGCAAACTGATCCTCGTAAAACCACAAACATACATGAACTTGAGTGGCAGAGCTGTAAACAGAATACTTGCCCACACTAACATCGATTATGGTTCGCTAATAGTCATTCATGATGACCTGGATATAAATCTCGGCAGAGTCCGAATCAAGGTGGGCGGGGGTGATGGTGGACACAAGGGTATCCGCTCTATAGCCGATTCCCTGCGTTTTCGTGATTTCATAAGGGTTAGGTTAGGTATCGGCAGACCTCCAGAAGGGATGGCAGCTGAAACTTTCGTGTTAAACAATTTTTCTCCTTCTGAGGCCGAATTTGTGAAAAGACTTATCGAAGTGGGAATCCAAGCTATTAAATTAATAGTTACTTACGGGGTTGAACGTGCACGAAACTTAATAAATGCGCTAAAAGATATGGAAACAACATGCACTGGAACTTAGTTAGGTTTTCTCTTGCCTAATCATGCTATTTGTATTACAAAAGTGCTTTGAGTCTATGGAACGTTTGTAGGGGGTAACCGCACAAATGAATGAAACTATGGTGAGCGAAGATCATGCTCCGCTCCAAAAACTATTGAGACCGATAATTAGAGCTCTCAGAACAGCATATATTCAGGGTACCAACGTATGCAAGCTCATGCCCTCGGAAAGGGCGATCCAGCTATATTACAAGTATCGCCGCAAAAGCTATGACTTGCAGTGGTCCATGGATCCCGGGTATAGAAAAGGACTACGGAAACTCGTAGAACTTGTTATAGAAAAAGATGATTACGTCCTTGACGTAGGGTGTGGCACTGGTTCCGCAACAGTCGTGGCAGCGCGCCAGGCAAGAGAAGTCGTTGGGATTGACCTTTCCCCCCACATGATAGAACTCGCAGAAGAAAAAGCCAAAAAGAAAAATATTTGCAATACATGCCTATTTGCTACATCGGTGGAGGATTATCACCCTGACACCCAGTTCGATAAGGTCATCAGCTCTTTTATGATCCCTCATGTTAAGCCTCATTTGCGACCGATGATCTATTCCTGCATGTTCAATTTTCTCAAACCTGGTGGTGTAGTCGGATTGTTCGGGTCGCGTGGAGAGGTTTGCGATGTCTATGAAACCAAGGACGAAATCGTCGAGAACCTTACTCGGGCAGGTTTTGTTGACATCAAGCTATATGACGTCTACGACATTTACCGGATAGCTGTAGCCAAAAGACTGGCCAACGCTCAATAAAATATTTCGATAGATCTACTCAGATGACCCCCTCCTGAATCTTACAACAGTAGGGGGTTTTTACTTTCTAAATCGCATTGCCACAAAGCCAGCAGCTTCGTTCACACCTTCTGCCTGCCCCGCTAGGGGTTCATCTTCAGGTTTGTTCAGTAAACAACTGGCAGCCCGTTCAAAAACAAATCCTGTACCCTCAGAGATCTCAATTATCTCCCTGCAGGTATAAAATTTTGATTTCGAATACAGTGCGTGTCCTTCGCTCCCCTTTTTCGCGTACAAAAGTCCCCACGGGCTCTTTCCAGGTATTAATCCAACCACGAGGTTCCCGTTTTGTCGAAGTGCTCTGCGACACTCGGATATAATTCTCGTGGGTTGGGCAACGAAGCAGATCGTAGCAACCATCAGAATCCCGTCAAATGTGTCGTTCCTGCAAGGCAATTCTTCACCAACCCCACAAATAGCCGAAACACCTCTTCGCCTGGCACGAGACAACATCCCAAACGATGGGTCTAATCCGAATGGTATGCCAAATGCAGTTGCGAACTGGCCTGATCCCACTCCAACCTCGAACCACCAATCGCTCCGTGGATAGACTAATTTTTTTAAACAATCTCTCTCGATCTCAAAAATTCTCCGTCCCCGTTGGGATTCAAACCATTGGTCATAGTTCTCTGCTTCTTGGTCAAAAAGGCTGATCATTTCTCACACCACACCTTCATGTATATTCTCAGCTTGGTTCTAACACGGCCAAACTAAATTGACAAAAAAGATACCCCCCAATCCTCAACTTTGGAAACTCCTGGATAATTGTTGACACTCCACATGGGCCCGATTAATCTTCCGGACACAGGCATCCCATATTCACAATTCTTGGATGTTTTCCAGTTCTTCATGGTCTCGGAAAACCATGCGTCGGTTAAGGGGTCGAGGTTTTTAACGTGTTATTAATTCTGAACAGTTTGCTCCCAATATTTGCTCTTATTATTCTTGGCAGCATCCTAAAAAAAGTTGGCTGGATTGATGAATCGTTCATCAGGACGTCCGACCGACTTATTTATTACATATTTTTCCCCTCCCTTCTTTTCTGGAAAATCGGGAAGCCTTCGACAACCGCAGGGATTGAATGGGCTTTTATATTAAGTGGGCTATGCGCTGTGTTTACGATCTTCCTAGTTAGTCTGATTTTTGCCAGGCTGTTCCGAATGCGTGCTTACCAAGTAGGATCGTTTTCACAAAGCTGCTATCGTTTTAGCTCCTACATTGGCATTGCCATAATATTGTCAGCCATTGGCGAAGAAGGTATTAGGCAGTTCGGGATACTTATAGGTTTTTTGATTCCATTTATCAATGTCCTAGCAGTCTCGACTATGATCTGGTATGCAGGTAACGCCTGTCCAAGGCAAAACTGGGGGATCCTCATGATAAAGTCCACGGTGTCCAACCCCTTGATCCTAGCCTGCATCGCCGGTATTTTCTATTCGGAACTAAAAACACCCTTCCCCGGGTTTGTTGAGAACGCCCTGAATTTGACATCGCTGCTAACACTTCCTCTGGCCCTTCTTTCTATAGGGGGGAGTCTGACTTTTTCAAGATCCAGGGACCATTTTGGATCCGCCTTTATGGCCAGCATCCTGAAAATGGTGGTCCTGCCAATCGTTGGGTACATGTTTATGAAATCGTTCGAGGTTTCAAATACCGCTTTCAAGGTTTCGATGATATATTTTACGTTACCAACCTCACCTCAGAACTACATACTTTCATCCCAGCTTAACAGTGATGTAGACTTGGCCACTACAGCCATTGTTTTGTCGACCCTGCTGTCTGTTGCGCCTCTTTCCGTAGCACTGCTCATCTTTGTCCAGTAAAAAACCTTCTGGAACCGCAATAATTGAAACCTTTCAATGTTCAAAAAACGGCCGCATTACACTCGATATTCTACTTTTTTCTTTTGATATCGTTTCTTTTGATTTGGTGTTTCAGAGAGTTCCGCGTGATTCCTAAAATCTCTGCAGCCCTGGTTACATTCCCGTTGCATTTGAGCAGAGCTTCTTCAATTAATGACTTTTTCAGGTCATTAATTGAATCGGTCATCGACACCTGCTCTTTCATTTCTTTTGCCTCTGACAATCCTGTGTCTAGTGGGGTAGTAGACCCATGTCTCATGCATACTATGTGATCCTCGGTGATGTCTCTTTGCTCAGATATGATCAATGCTCTCTCGAGGACGTTTCGGAGTTCCCTAATATTTCCCGGCCAGTCGTAATTTCGGAGCATTTTCATAGCTCCAGTCTCAATGCCAGGTTTACGGGACAATCCAAATTTTTGAGACAGGCTCTCAAGCAAATCGCTACATATCAGGGGTAAATCCTCAAGCCTGTCCCTGAGAGGAGGGACGACTACCGTGAAAACATTCAGTCTGAAAAAGAGATCGGTTCTGAAATTGCCGGATTTAACTTCATCCGCAAGATTCTTGTTGGTTGCAGCCAAAATACGGGCGTTAACTTTTACGAGCTTGTCACCACCCACACGGGTAAATGTTTGATTGTCGAGAAAAGAGAGCAGTTTCGCCTGAAGGTTAGGTGCTAGGTCTCCAATTTCATTCAACAGAAGCGTTCCTGATTCAGCCAATTCTAGCAGTCCCCGCTTCCGCGACCTGGATCCGGTAAAAGAGCCCGGTTCATGGCCGAATAACTCAGATTCAGCCAGACTTGGAGGCAAGGCAGCGCAATTGACAGCAAAAAACGGATACCTAGCCCTAGGTGATTGCTCGTGCAGAAACTTCGCGAGGTGGTCTTTACCAACACCGCTCTCACCTAGCAGTAGCACCGTACTGTCCGTGGTGGCGACTAACTCCAATTCACGCAGAGTATTCTGAAAAACTGGGGAAAGTGACTCTGACAGGAAGCGTGTTTTCTTGACGCCATGGGGTTTTCTGTCTGTTACATCCCGGAGAATTCCACACATTCCCACTACTACGCCTTCACTGTTTCGGATAGGAAAGCGAACACAACTGAGAGTTACCAATCTGTCAGATGATTGAAGCGAGTACTCTGTCTCAAACGTTTCTCCGTTTAAAGCTTTAAGATCTTGGTTCCTGACTCTCTCACTTCTCTCGGTTCCGAACACATCTTCGAATGTCTTTCCGATGAACGCGGTCAGTGGTTTTTCGGTCAGTTCCAGCAATGCTGGATTAACGTTGGTATATTTTAGATCAGTATCCTTGAGAAACATACAATCCTGGGACCCCTGAAATATTGCCTCGAACCTCTTTTCGCTATCGAGCAACTGATGTTCGGTGGCATTGTGCTGTTTGATCTCTTGCCTTAGCCTCTCATTTATCGATTCCAGTTCAGCTGTCCTCTCCCTTACCCGGTGTTCCAGCAGTCTCAATGAGTCTTGTAATTCGCGCTCGAGGCGCTTCCTATGAGTGATATCTCTGGAAGTTGTTACTATTCCGTAGGGCTTGCCGGCCTCATCTCTCAAAAAGGTGCCCGTTATTTCTGCCCACCTGATTCGACCATTTTTCATGCATTGTTGAGCTTCTTCTGTCCGAGAATTCTGAGAAGGGTCCTCTCCCGATGCCCCTCTTTCGAGCCAATCTTTAAGGGATGTTGTTATCTTGTGTCGGGATTCAGGTGTCATGAGCTGTAGCGCATTGAGCTTCAACATTTCCTCAGGCGTGTAGCCTAGAGCTTTGACCACAGAGGGGCTTACATATGTATACTTTAAATCGAGCGTCATCGTCGATATGACGTCTTTTGAGGTTTCGACAACTGTCTGATAGAGTTTCTTAATCTCTTTTAGCTGGTTTTCAGCTTGCAAGCGCTTGGCTATCTCCAATTTTAGCAGACGGTTGGCCTCAGCAACTTGCAGGGTTCTTTCCTCCATTTCGGGACCGAGGCAGTCGAAGCGTCCAACCGAAGGCATCTGATTCGTGCTCTCAATTGTGACATCGCGGAATGATATCAATACGCAGTCAATATTATTGCTATTGATCACTCCCGGAATGCATGTGCCTTCATACTTTCGACCGTTGAAACCAAAAGCAACTTGAGAGATCCGGGATCTATGGATGATTTCGGCAAATATGTTCTGCCCTTCATGCAGAATCGAGGTTGAATCGAACGAGGGAATAACAGAGGATATTGGTTGGTTTGTTTTCAGGCCGAACAAATTGCAGGCAGCGCCATTCGATCTTAGGACCTGACCGTCGTGGTTAACCAGGCATAGCGGTTCGGATAATACATCTAGGAGAATTCTGCATGTTATGCCATTACAATCAGAATTCATTTGGTTTGGTCCCCAAAAGGTAGGATCATCAATGTTGGAAGTCGCAGCCGTAGCGCCCACAACATGTGAGAAGTTGGACTCCAAAATCTCGTCGGACTTCCTCGACATATCCCCCTCCGGTGGAAACAGCTTCGCCTATGGTTCGTTTACTCTTGCTTACATAACTATACTGTGCCTCAAGCCAACAGTCAACGATCAGTTCTTAAGTTCAGAAATTGAACCAATTCGAGAAAACCTCTGAATCCCATTAAATACCGCAACTCATCCCACTGCGGTTCACTGGCTTCTCAAAAGCCTTATCAAAGGAGTAAGCGAATAGTGTGATAGCTGTTTTCAAATAAGTTACACGAACTTTAACTTGACAAACTGATGCAAACCTCGGGGACAGGCATTTGAAATCTGCATTGATTGCCGCACGATATGTTTCAATATAGTGACATCCCGACGCTTAAAATCCGCTCTAGAACTAGGGGTGTATGATATATGTCCTCTAAAAGGCATACGGAGGAACGCTGGGCTTCTTACAAGTATTCAATTCACAGGGGATGAATCCATTGCATAGGTCACCCCTTTGATTCTACAGCCAGGATCAACATCTCTACCAGCATTCTCCTCTCTTTGGGCCGATCCGCAACATCGGGATCGTTGTACGATCGCTCCAAATGCCGTCAAACGATGGCAAAATTCCCTACATCAGAATAGATTTTTTTACAGCCTCGAATCCGGTATATTTGATCCCGTTTGACACTCGTTCTTGACATAATAGGGCCATTAAACTTGAGCGATATGTCAATTTGCCTGTCGTCAACAAACGCTGTCGCCAGAAGGTTCAGATGAATAGATATGAAAAATCGACCAAAATGGGGGTCTTGAAAAGTTTTCTGGAAATTCCTTTGGGGAGCGCTGATGGTATTTTCGATCGTTTTATGGAAATTCACGGCGCAATATATCGAGGCGTTGGTCTTGAGAGATTTCTTTTTGTCCGAGGCTTCAGACAAAATAAGGTTTTGCTTGTGGCTCATGGAGACACTATCTGGGATCACGAGTATGGGAGCGATCCCGGGCAAACACACGATATACAGATAAACAATGGAAAAATAAGCGCCACCGATCCTGAGTGCGGTTTGGGAGCTGACGACAGGGCTAAATGCGTCATGCTCTGGCTGCTTAAGAATATGGGACATTCACTATTGATAACCAATGGTGAGGAAAAAGGTCAATTGGGAGCCGCCTGGCTAATGAACCACAACAACGATATCGCTGATGAAATAAACAGGGACCACCAGTTTGTAGTTCAGCTTGATAGACGTAATGGCGCTGATTTCAAGTGCTACAACGTAGGCACGGATGGGTTCAGATTCTATGTGGCAGACAAAACGGGCTACGCTCAACCTGATCGACGATCATCAACTGACATAAAAACACTCTGCCGTGAAATTCCGGGTGTAAACCTCAGCATTGGTTATCACCGCGAACATGACAAGGGTGAATATTTAGATGTCGCGCAGTGGGAACATACCCTTGAAAGAGTCGCAATGTGGCTATCTGAAGAGAATTTGCCCAAATTTGCGTTACCGGCCCGAGGCTATGACCTGAATGAACTCTCCAGGTAGCGTGACGGCTCGATTCAGTTCTTCTTTGTAACAACGCCATTCCGGCATGAAATAGTCCATCAGGGACCTGAAACGTTCGTTATGGAGGCGTTCCAGAAGATGGGTCAATTCATGAACTATTATAAATTCCAGGCAATACGCTGGCTTTTTAGCCAATTCAAGATTTAACCAGATGCGTTTGTCCCTCCGATTGCAACTTCCCCACCTTGTTTTCATTTTTTTTATACCCCAGCCCTTTGGTTCTACCCCCACAACATATTTCCACTTTTCCATAAGATGAGGGACTTTTTCTTTTAATTGGGACCGGTACCACTGGTCGACGGCTTTTTCCCTATGCAGTTGATTGCTGCCAGGTCTAACATAGAGATCCATACAGGAATCATCCCGGATTTCTACTTTCGGCGGAGCATCATAATAAATTACGTTAAGTTGATAAAATTTGCCTTGATAAAGATGGTTTTCACCAGATACGAATTCAGGCTCTGGCTGAGTTTGCAAAAGCTGAAATTTGAGTTGATGCCTCTTCATCCAGTCAAACTTTGAAATCAGGAAAGACCTGAGGCTGTAGTCGGTTACCCGGTAGGGAACCACCACATCAACATTCCCTTTCGGGGGACGCACACGTAAATGCAGATTTTTGACATCTTTACGAACTATGTCAACCACAATGTCGCCAACTACGATTTTTTTCTTGAAAGTATCCATACTGGTCCGGACCAATAAACCGTAATTTCAATCGACCATTTCAAAATTCCGGGACATTGAACAAAATTTGACGTGAAAGCGATTGCTAATTGTCATTCTGAGTTTGTTCCATAACTCGGAGTGCACTCAATAAGGTTTGATTAACTGGCGTAGGAATACCAAAACTCCTACCTAAATCGACTACCTTACCGGCAAAGATTTCAACTTCGGTTTTACGTCCTGCCTCGATGTCCTGTAACATCGAAGTCTTCCCCTGAGGGGACAGCGTTTTGAGGACCCTATTCCAGTCATCAATGTCGTCCTCCTGAAGGTTTACACCAGAGGCTTGAGCCAGAGAGATAACCTCTCGCATCAGCGCCCTCATAAGATCCTGCGCATCCACCGAAGCCTGAAACACACCGTAGGGGGCGCGCATTACCGCAGACGCCTGGTTTATACCAACGTTAATCATGAACTTCCACCACAGCATGCGGATCATATCCGGAGGGGTTTCATAACTTATTCCAGCCTTTCTGAAAGCCTCCTGGACTTGTAGGACCCGATCACTGAGTTGAGGATTACTGGCCTCACCGAAGATGATTTTACCAGGGTTTGTGAAGGATACTGCGTTTCCTTCGCGGACTGCGTCTATCCCCACGGCAATCGCATAAAGCACCTTGTCCATCTCATAGGCCGAACCCAGGTATTTCTCGCTATCAAGGCCATTCATCACAGATATGAGAGTTGTCTGGGGGCCAACAATGTTTTTCAGATAGGGAACCGCTTCCGGAAGATTATGGTTTTTCAATGCCACCACAATCAGATCACACGGCTGGGAAGCTTCGCCAGCCTTCAATACCGGGATCAGGTACCGTTTGCCATTGACCACGCATCCTTCTTTAACCAGGCGATCGTAACGGGAACCGTCAGCGACCAATACTGTAGAAAATTGACCGCTATCGACAAATCGTGACGCATACGCAGCCCCCATTGCTCCTGCGCCGAGAATCGCAACGTTTCTAATTTCTTTCATTCAATACTCCAAATCTCGTTGGTTTGTCTCTCAACACTCGGTGATTGACCTTAACAACTCACCATATAAAAAGCCCCCAAAAAAGGGGGCTAGCTATCAGCATCGAGTAGAAACAAAAATCTGTCAGAAATCAGGGGTTAGCACAAGCCTCTTCATTAGGCCACCAGTGTGAGCCTCCTCAAAGGCCTGCTGAATTGTAGACAGGGGACGGGTCTCAAGCAGTGGGTCGATTTGGATTTTTCCCGTCTGTACCATCTCCAGGACTTTTGGATAATATTTTGGCAGACATCCCCAGGTACCGATAATTTCAGCGTCAAAGGCCATCAACCTGGACATACTGTAAGAATTTTTCTGCATCCCGAAACCTACGATCATCAGTTTGCCGATAAAACCCAATAGTCCAAGAGCTATGTCCTGGGCAGCCCCTACACCCGTGCACTCAAAAATTTTCCAACCAACGTTGTGACGTACTTTGGCCTGCTTTGCTATTGCTTTGAATTCTTCCTGAACGGCCTTGAAATCCTTGCCCTTGGAATCAATTACATAATCTACACCAAGACTCAAGGCTCTTTTGAGTTTCTCTTCACTACGGGCCATACCCACGATCGGGCCTGCTCCCATAGCTTTGGCGACCTGAGCCATATAAACCCCTACGCCACCAGTCACTCCAGTAATCAGAACCGGGTCGCCAGGTTGCAGGTCTGCGCGGATGGCAGCCTGGTAAGGTGTTGTCGCCGCATCAGCTATCACAGCGTAATTCTCAAGAGGCCTTCCCTTGAGGTCCTCTATCACACACAGATCAGCGGCTGGAACAGGAATATGACTTGAAAATCCTCCGTAAATTCCAAGTGAGTTCCCCGGCATCTTCTGGGCCAAACAACGATTACCTCGTCCCTTGGAACAGATGTCGCAGGAATTGCAAGGCATAACCGCTGGAACTATGACATTCTTTTCAATCCAGGACTCGGATCCCGGACCTGCTGCTACAACCGTTCCAGAGATTTCATGACCAAGAGTTAATGGCGGTTTGGTGACAGTAGGCACTCCGTCATAGAAGTAGGACATGTCAGTATGACACACTCCGCAACCGGCGATCTTAACCAGCACGTCGCCAGCGGCAAGTTCCGGAACCGGAATCTCTGTTTTTTTCAATTCTCCAGGAGCGGTGACTTTACGAGCTTCAGCGTCGTAGGTCGGCCCCTTAACCATTTGCCAAGTTGATATTTTATCTGGCGCGCTCACGCAAATACCTCCTGATTCCGTCTCTGGAATGTTGGTCATCCCTCATGGGAAAGATGACAGGGGATTCTTCAACAATAAGATATTGCGATGCAGTGACTTCTGTCAAGCGAAAATCTGCATGAAGACAACACCGAAAATTATTGATATAAGTCCTTATTTATCTTTGTTTATTATTCTTAGATCAGTAACTTCTCAATGATCAATTTGTTCACAATAACGAACTTGGCGCTGATCCATGTCAAGAACTCAATACGCCCGAATGTATTCATTCAGAATGCTCATCACTTCTTTGGTCACAGGGCCAGGCTTACCCGTTCCAATAACCCTGTCGTCCAACTTTATTACGGGCAGAACGTTACGGCTTGTGGAGGCAAGGAAAGCTTCTTCAAAATCTGGAAACTGGTCCAGAGTTACCGGCTCTTCGGTGATTGTAATGTTTTTGCTCGGCCGAAGTAATTCCAGTAGTACGCGTCGGGTAACACTGTCCAGGATTCTGCCATCCATTGGTGGGGTAACGATTTCGCCGTCTTTCAAAACGAAGAAGACACTAAAAGTGGAGCCTTCGAGTATAGTTTTGTTATCTTGGGGACAAATAAATACCGTGTCATAGGCTTGATATTTTGGAACGACAGTTTGATGAGCAATTACAGCCCCTATGTAATTGAGCAGTTTCACTCCCGGCAACATCCGTTGATGGGAAAATGTGGCCAGAGTAACCCCATTTTCGTAAAATTCCAGTGGCGGGGTAACCATCGGTTGAGCCACGACATAAAGATGAGCGCCCTTACCAGACTGTTTCATGGTCTCGTCCTTAAGGCCACCACTGAAAATGATATCAATTATCTGATTTTCAGAGCTTATCCTTTGATTCCGGTCTACCAGATCCGAGAGTATTTGGGTAAGTTCAACCCTGGAACAGGGGGGCTGCATGTAAATTTGCTCCGCAGATTTGTATAGGCGATTTAAGTGATCTTCGAGCCTGAAGATCTTACCGTTTACTGTCCCACATGCGGTAAATATACGGTATCCGCGCAGAGTCCCGCTTATATCGTCACAGTATGGAAATACCAAATCTTCCGAGTTGACAAAGTGGTCACGTTGAAAAGAGAGCATCATATTTCTCCGGATTGTTAGCTTTATAAAAGCTT
>JBMFSZ010000038.1:0-14754 GCA_049967315.1 Desulfomonilaceae bacterium | reverse complement strand
AGCCAAAGCTGATCACCTTTACCACATTCTGATAGGAACCCTAGACTGGCAAGATTTTTCAGACTGCGATTTCGTAATCGAAGCCGTTTTTGAACAAATAGAGGTGAAACAGCAGGTTTTTGCTCAGGCTGAGGAAGTAGTTTCTCCTACCTGCGTTCTAGCTACTAATACGTCAAGCCTTTCCATTTCGGAAATGGCTTCAAAATTGAAACATCCGGAAAGGGTTGTTGGATTTCACTTCTTCAATCCGGTCGCTGTGCTCCCATTGCTGGAAATAATTAGGGGCGAAAAGACCGACGATCAAACATTGGCGACCGCATTTGAATGCGCGAAAAAGCTTAAGAAAAACGCCATACTTGTCAAGGATTCCCCTGCTTTCCTGGTCAACAGGGTCCTTACCAGGCTCCTAAGTGATTGCTTCCAGATGGTGGATGAAGGGGCCGACTTTATGCAGGTAGATGACGCTGTCCTGTCTCTCGGATTACCTATGGCTCCATTTGATCTGCTAGCGTTCGTAGGAACGGCTGTCGCATTCCACGTGCTTGAAACCTGTCATAAGGCTTGGCCTGATGTTTTCCCGATCAATGAAAATCTCAAGAAGATGGTCGATGCCAAGGTCACATCAATTTACAATGGGATGGGACCGGGGAAATCATTAAATCCCAAAGTTTCCGAGATTTTCAGCAATCGGGGTGAAAAAGAATTCGTCAAGGAAGAAATTGTCGACAGGATTCTCACAAACCTTACCCTCGAGGTCGACAGGATTCTCAAAGAGAAGGTAGTGGCAGATCCTAAAGATATCGATACCGCCATGATTCTAGGCGCTGGTTGGCCTTTCTTCAACGGAGGAATTACTCTGTATCTCGACGTTCTAGGCTATACGCCGAAGGTCCTTCAAAAGGTGTTTTTTACTTTCTAAGTCTCGGGCTCAGCCTTTAAATAAACAGAAGTCCGAATGGTAGGAATTCTCAGACCTGATGGGAATTCCTACTTTTTTTAACAATTGCTTGTCATAATTATTTCAAATACATTGGCAAAAAACGTAGTTCACCGTCATTCGCTAAAAATAAAACAGGCCGCTGCGATTTAGCAAATACGGCCTGATACATGGGGCTACATTTTAGTCTGACAATGAGAACTAACTGATTGCATCCTCCAGAGAACATATCGTCGTCGTGATTTTCGAACAGTACTCCGCAAGCTGTTTAAAGGAGTCCAATATCTTGAGGTAAAGAGTCGAAGCGTCCGGCGAACAGAAACCTCTTTCCAGCCGTTCCCAATGGTTGAACCTCGCGTCTTCAGCCAATTCAATAAGCTTGTTTATTTGACCATCAATGTGTTCCAGAATTATACTGTTGCATGTGACGAGTGAGTCACGGACGTTCACCAAAAGTTCTGTCGTCAGATTAAACAGACCAGTAAGTTCAGCCTGGGCCTTGTCACTGAAAGGTATTCCCTCGTTTATCTTGATCTTTAAACAAGCGAGAATATGTTCAAACATAACAGCGATACGTTCTACCCGACTGGGGAGCCTAACTACCGCTTTGAACACGTTCTGTCCAAAAGTCTCGGAGGATTTGACAAGTTCCGTAGTGGAAAGCCGTTCAAGCTGTGCGATTTCCGAAATTAACTTCTCGCAGGCTTCAACTTTTGAAAGATTCTCACTCTTGAAACCAACCGCAGTCAATTTCGTCAGCTCAATGAGCTTACCAACCATGATCACCAGGATTTGATCCGGAGACTGTGTAGCGCCAACAGGTATTTCAAGCGCTTCGTCTAATTTCCCAACCTCCAGGTTGAGCTTGGGGCTCAAAATTCGAAGAGGATTCCAAACATAGCTTTTGTCTTTCATGAGGAACGCCTCCTTTCGGGGTCCTACGGACATTTGGCATTCGATTTTTTAGTATAAGGCAAAGACTACAATACTTCGCCGCCGCACCGAACAATTAAAGATAGCCAACGGAAAATTCAGCGGACATCCCCTGAATTAATAATTTCACGTATTTTCAAGCGCCTTAGTTTCGACCTGTTGCTGGGGTTTCGCAGCAGCAGCCGCTTTTTTGGCAGCCTGTTCAGCCTTTATTTGCTCCACGGCTTTAGCCTGTCGTTCGGGGTCCATATAACGGAAAATGAATTGCTTGCTACAAGCCCAGACGCCGGCTTTGGCGGCTTCCTCATCACATTTGTCATAGTCAATTTCAATGCGGTCCTTGACCATATTGACCACATCTTTGGCTTTGCGGGTACAAGCGCCACAATGGATGCAGCCCGCCTTGCATACACTCGTAACGGCTTTCCCTGACTCCCGACTGCTACACGGGACATAGCACAGAGCATTCTTGGGTACCAGTTGTAACACCTGTTTAGGACAGGTCTTGATACAAACTCCACACCCAGTACAGAGTTCAGGATCTATTACCGGCATATTGTCTTTCATGTGGATCGCGTGAAAAGGACATGCCGCTTCACAGTCTCCATAACCAATGCACGCAAAGTTACACTCGTAGGGCCCGCCAAAAGCTATGGCAGCCCCCTGGCACGTATCAAAACCAATATAGGAATGCTTTTTCTTTACTTCTCCTTCATTTCGCGAGCAACGTAGTACCGAAATTACAGGGCTCGCTGCTCCAGCGCTTTTACCGGTAATTTGGGCGACCTTTTCTGCTACCGCCTGCTTACCAGGGGCGCACCTGTTTGTCGGACAGTTTGGATCGGTGACAACTGCTTCCGCATACGATTCACAGCCGGCAAAACCGCATGCGCCGCAATTCGCCCCTGGCAAACATGCCCGAACCGCCTCAATTTTCGGGTTGACCTTGACTGCAAACCTCTTGGCCGCCAGTGCAAGGATCAGGCCACAAGATGCTCCGAAAACAGAGAAAAATATTATACCATAAGTGGCTATACGCCAAACATCTTCCATATTTAATCACCTCTAAGCGCCTAGACTTATCAAGCAACTTTTCCGCTAGCCGGTGTTCAAAAAATTGACAGACCGGAAAAACCGAGAAAAGAAAGGGCGAAAAGACCGGCCACAACAAATGCAATCGGTAATCCCCTAAAAACAGCCGGGACTCTGCAAAGTTCAAGTTTCTCACGTACACATGACATGAGGAACAGAGCTAACGCAAATCCCAATCCTGCGCCGAGTCCCAGTGTGAGGCTCTCGAATGGACCATGCCCACTGTCAGCGTTAATCAATGGAACAGCGAGAATGATACAGTTGGTAACGATCAGCACCAGGTAAACACCCAATTTTTTGAAAAGATAGGGATTAACTTTTCGTAATATAGTGTCAACAGCCTGCACAAAAATAGCCACAGTACCTATGAACACAATGATTTGCAAAAAGCCCAGGCGCAGTGGCTGCAGTACAAACGTCAACAGCGCCCAGCACATGATGGCGCTGAGGACCATAACTATGGTAAAGGTTATGCCCATACCAATAGCTGTTTCCTTCTTTTGAGAAACCCCGAAAAAGATGCACAATCCCAGATACTTGGTAAAAACGAAGTTGTTTATGAGCATAGCGCCCAAAAAAATTGTGAATAGAATTTGACTCTCGCTCTTTTTGACAAGGAATTCGACGTTGCCCAAAGGCTTTCCTTCAGACATAACGTTTTTGGCTTCGACCTTATACTCGCTCGAAAGGTTTAGCGCCTCTCCAAACTTTAGGATTGCGGACGTTCTTCGTGGACTAAGAGTTATGGAACTTACCGGTATTTCTATATCAGGATCTGTAGTTTGAAATACCCGGTAATTTTCCTTATTTTGAGCCCAGGATTGGTCAACAGGCGCCCCAAATGATATTTCTATTTCGGTGTCTTTCTTAAACGAACCCGAACCCGTAGAAGCGTACAGATTTCCAGGACACAGAGTCGTAAAAAGGAATACAGGCGCAGCGATGAGTAAAACCAGCATCAAATAAGGTCTAGTATTCATTTTAGTGGGCTCCTCCCGACGTTGGGATTTTTCCCGTCATCTTGTATTCAATCCAATTAAATATGGCCATAATGAATCCTATGACAAAAAAACCACCGGCGGGCAAGACCATTATAAGTAGCGGGTTAAATCCGAGAATGTCGTAACCCAAAAGTTGACCGGTTCCGAAAAATTCCCTTATCGCCCCAATAAGACAAAGGCCAAACATAAACCCAAGCCCCATTCCCAGCCCATCAAAGAAGGAAGGGACTAAAGGTTCCTTTGAGGCAAAAAGCTCCAGTCTTGAAATTATAATCGCGAAAACCACTATCAACTTAACGAATAGCTCCACCTTCTTGTAAACATCCGGAGACACAACTGGCAAGATCATATCAATGACAGTCACCCACAGGGCGATTACGATGACGTAGGCCGGGATTCGTATCCTGGGATGAATGAAGGATTTAAAGATAGCTACAGTACAGCTTGAAAATACCTGAACAAAGACCACCGCCAAGCCAAGCATAACCCCGTTTTCAACCGAAGTGGTTACTGCCACCGCCGGGCACATGCTTAGCGCTAGGCGGAAGATGGGATTTTCAGGTATCAGTCCATTCCATATAAGTTTAAGATTCCTGCTCAATTTTTCCTCCGCTAAAACGCTACGCTTAGATTTTCCTTTTTAATGGCCTCGTTCAATTTATCGAGACGGTAAACGAATTTTTTGACAGTATTAACCACGCCGTTTGTCATCGCTCGACTCGAGATTGTAGCGCCTGTCAGCGCATAGATGTTGTCTTTTAAGTGTTTGGCTTTTATTTCCTTTACCTGTTCAGGTGTCAAACCCTTTTCTTTAGCCTTCGCAGGATCAAGGGCAGCAGCGTAATCTGGAGGAAGAGGCTCTTTGATAACTTTCAGATTTTTGAGCAGATCGAGCGTTTTTCCCACAAACTGGTTCTTGAAAAATGGCTTCTGAATTTCAGCGCCTAGTCCTGGATCTTCTTCCGCTGAGGTTATGGCCACGCCCGTTACCGTAAAATCAGGATTCAGCGAGACCATTAATTTTATGAAAGATTTGAATCCCTGCGTAACTCCCGGAACAACGTAGCCAAGCCTTTTGTCTCCCAGATCAGCCACGAAAATAGTTTGAGCGTAGACGGCTTTTGAACCCTTGGGCAAAGCAGATTTGATAACATTGTCTCTTGCGCCCTTGTCCGTGAGAGCCGACATTTCCGCTGGAATTTGGATAACCTTGACGGGATTGCCAGAGAGATCCATTTCCGCAAGTATTACTTTGTTGTCCTTAACTGGCAGAACGTAGCCCAGTAAAGTCTTACCTTCTTTGGAGGTAATCACGTATCTGTAAACAGGATAGACATTGAGATCGCTAGGGATCTTTGCCCCAGCCCCGTAACCCAACAGCCCTCGGATAGTTTGCTGTTCAGTTCTTTCTTCATTAAGTTTTCGAGCGTGCTCTGTTTTGGCATATACGAAACCCAGTATCAGGGAAGCAACCAAGCAAACTGCCGTCAGGCTGACAGTAATTTTGAAGATTTCTTTCATTGAAACCTCTTTCTGTTCTCGTGACTATTTTGAAGCCGCAACGGGAGCAGCTTTAGGTGGAGCGAACCGCTTAGGCTTGAACCATTCATCCATGGCAGGTGTCAGGCAGTTCATTAGAAGTATTGCATAACATACCCCTTCAGGATATCCACCCTTCAATCTGATAAGCACCGTTAAAGCTCCTACACCAACTCCGAAAACGATTTGAGCGGATTTCAATGTAGGCGAAGTCACGTAATCCGTGGCCATGTAGAAAGCCCCAAGCATTAGTCCACCGGAAAGCACGTGAACCAACGGATTGCCACTGAACCATGTTTGGCCACCGAAAATCCATGCTATAAGAGCGGCAGATCCTAAGGTAGAAACAGGAATGTGCCAAGTGATTATCTTCCTCGCCATTAAATAGAGACCACCAAGTAAAATTAAGGCGGCCGATGTCTCCCCGATGCATCCCGGCTTGAAACCCAGAAAGAAATTCCAGTAAATTGAATCCAAGCCGCCGAATTGTTGCGTCAAAGCCGTCATGCCGTACTGTTTAACGACGGATAGAGGAGTCGCAGTTGATATAGCGTCTACGGTTCCGGGTTTGAGAAAAATGTCCCAAACACCTTTGGAAAGTTGTTGCGGTGGTATCCATGCAGTCGTAATCGCTACAGGGAAGGCGGCCTGAAGAAACGCTCTACCAACTAGAGCGGGATTCCAAACATTGTAGCCCAACCCTCCCATCAGCTCTTTCGCTATGAAAATTGCGGCTACTGCTCCAATAATTGGCAGATAATATGGCACTCCAGGCGGAATAACAAAAGCAATCAATATGCCTGTCAGTACAGAACTCCCATCCTTGACGGATATCGAACGCCCCAGCGCTTTTTGTGATATGGCTTCTACCACTATGCATGAAATGACGCTGACGAGTGTTATGACAAGGCTCCGGAACCCAAAATTGTAGATAGACAAAATGAGCGCCGGCATCAACGAAGCTGATACGGTCCACATAATCCAGGAAGTGCTAATGCCTTTTCTTATATGTGGGGATACCGAAACAGCCCATTCAGGTTTTGGGATCATGTTTCTAGAATCTATTGTTTCGATTGTCCCATCCTCCCTTGTAAGTTATCGGCTCAAGTCAACATATTGACAATGATGTAACTACAAATAAATACGCTTGCTTACCCCAAATTTCCAGGCTACGCATGCGGAATAGTGGGGAACAGCAGAGCAAGCGTCCATGATTTTAACCCCGTTTCTTGATGGCAATCTTTGCCAATCTTGCAAACTGAACGAGGGGCCGTTTGGCAGGGCACACGTAAGCGCAACAACCACATTCAAAACAGTCAAAAACTCCAAATTTTTCTGTCAAATGTCCCTTGCCAGCCTCAACGTAAAGACCAACCTCTTTGGGGCTGAGGCCCATTGGGCAGGCTTCCATGCACCAACCACAATGGATACACGGGCCATATTCTCCCAGATCCGTTTCGGAACTATTTAAAAACAGTACCCCCGATGTAGTCTTTGTTACCGGAACATCGAGCGTAGAAACGGCAAAACCCATCATGGGTCCACCAGAAACAATCTTGATAAGGTCCTTACATCCACCGAGGTAGTCAACCACGTCCCGGAGTATAGTTCCGACCTTAACCTTTAAATTTGCCTGTCTGTTGAGAGCTCGACCAGAAAACGTGGCCACCTTTTCATACAATGGCTTTTGCAGTACGCAGGCCTCATATATCGCAAGAGTCGTAGATATGTTCTGGACTATTACTCCAACATCGAATGGCAACCCACCACCGGGCACGGATCTTTTCATCAGCGAATATATCAACTGCTTTTCAGAGCCCTGCGGATATTTTACTACCATGCCCTGAATACGAATTTCGGCGCCATCGTCGTCCTTTGATTGAGAGGCTGCTCTATTCATAGCGTTTATGGCGTCGGGTTTGTTCAATTCAATACCGATAACACCTTGCTTGATCCCCAGGACTTTTAGAATAATCCTCGCGCCTTCAACAACCTTTTCAGGATATTCGAGCATCAATCTGTGGTCCGTAGTCAGGTACGGTTCACATTCGGCTCCGTTGAGCACAAGCGTGTCAACTTTAGCACTGGGAGGCGGAGAAAGTTTTACGTGCGTCGGAAACCCGGCTCCACCCAAACCTACTATGCCTGCATCTTTTATTCTGGCCAAAAGCTGCTCTCGAGTTAATTTCCTCCAGTCATCGGCTTCGTATGATCGTGGCGGCGCAGCAGGATCACGGTCTATTATTATAGATTCGCACCGCACCATAGTTGGATGAGGCCTAGGCTCAATGGCTTTGACAACCCCCGTTACACTACTGTGAATCGCAGCGCCGAGCGCTTTCTCAACGACGGCTATGACTTCACCTTCCTGAACTTCCTGTTTCTTTTTGACTATGGGTTGAGCAATGGCCCCAAAATGCATGGACAACGGTAACACCACCTGTGTCGGGGGTGGCATTTCCTCAATTGCCAACCTTTCGGTCAATTCCTTGTGTTCCTCGGGATGAATCCCACCTTTAACGAATGTTGTTCCGGACATGTTCCCTCTTGCTCCACCTCATGTCAGAACCCACTATTCAAGCTAGAGTCAGTTTTCAGTGATAATTGACTACTGGCCTCTACACGGATTCCGGACGAGCGTTACCATTCTATTGTATCTTGATTACGAGAGTGTGATAATAGCTCTCGGTAGGCAGTGCGCTTTCCATGTGAGCAATTTATATACAGCGATCTACACTAATGAATAGCAGTGCTCGTGTCAAGATTTTATTGGAGATCCAGAAGGGGAATTTGATTGCTTAATCAATATTTGAAAGGATTAATTGGAGAAAGTGTCTTTTAAAGCCTGAGTCTGAAAGTGGAGAATCAAAGGATCGATAAGATCATCGAGCTTTCCTTCCATGACCTCTTCGAGCCGATAAATTGTCAATCCAATTCTGTGATCTGAGACACGATTTTGAGGAAAATTGTACGTCCTTATCCTTTCGGAGCGGTCACCGGAACCAACTTGACTCTTTCGTTCCTTGCTAATTTCAGAGTCACGTTCCTCTTCCATCTTGTCTAGTAGCCTGGCCTGCAGAATTTTTATGGCTTTAGCCTTATTTTTATGCTGGGATTTTTCGTCCTGACATGTAACGACTATATTGGTAGGAAGGTGAGTCACTCTTACCGCTGAGTCAGTCGTATTAACGCTCTGGCCTCCAGGCCCTGATGAACGATAAACATCTATCTTGAGGTCCTTAGGGTCTATATTTACCTCAACATCATCAGCTTCTGGCAGGACGGCGACAGTTACTGCGGAAGTGTGGATTCGTCCCTGGGATTCTGTCAGTGGAACACGTTGAACCCGGTGGACTCCACGCTCAAATTTCAATCGGGAAAAAGCGCCCTTCCCCTGAATAAGCGCAATAACTTCTTTAAGCCCGCCTGAAGCGCTATTAGAGACGGACATCATCTCTACTTTCCACCTTCTGGATTCAGCATAACGGCAATAAGCCCGGAAAAGATCTGCTGCAAAAAGCGCTGCTTCCTCTCCACCAGTCCCTGCCCTGATTTCCAGAAATATGTTTTTCTCATCATTCGGGTCTCGAGGAATTAGAAGGAGTTTGATCTCGCGCTCGATCTGCGCTTTACGCTCTGTAAGTTGTAGTAAATCCTCCCGAGCCATTCCGACAAGCTCAGTGTCTTCGCTCTCAGTTATGATGCCTTCCAATTCGCCAATTTCGTGCATCACAGAGCTCAGTTTCTTGTACGAGGATATTATCTCGCTTAACTCTGACTGCTCCTTTGAAAATTTCTTGAGCGCCGCCAAGTCCGAGACAATCTCCGGCCTGGCGAGTTCTGAATCGAGTTCTTCGTATCTGCGATTTAATTCTTCCAGTTTGGCGAGTACTTCCATTGATTTTTCTTAGACGGCGCTTTTGGATTCCGCCCAACATCCTTCTTTTTCAAGAGTTCTTTTAAGAGCCACAATGGCAACTTCCAACTGATCATCCGAGGGCTCGCGAGTTGTAAGCTTCTGCAACCACAAACCAGGAGACAAAAGCCAAGCAATGGCCGAATTTTGACTCTTGTCCGCGAACCTTATCAATTCATAGGCAATTCCGGCAATGGGTGGCAATAAGGCAATCTTTACGAGAATGAAAAAAATGTTTGTAAGAATTTTGTTCCCGAATATCTCTTTGGGTACAAATGGGAAAACAATGGTGAACAGAAAAATACTCAACATCAATACCAGCAAAATAAATGCGGTTCCACACCTGGCATGCAGAGTCGGATATTTCTTGGCATTTTCTACGGTAAGTTCCTCACCCTTCTCATACGCATGAATGGATTTGTGCTCTGCCCCGTGATATTGGAAAACACGACGAATATCTTTCAACAGTGAGATCAGTCCGATATACCCTATGAAGATACTAACCTTGATTATTCCATCAATCACATGAAACCAAACGTTGCGAACCCCCAAATTTGTTCCAGTTAAAGCGCCTATACCAAGTGTCGCCAAATGAGGTATTACAACAAACAGCAAAACAGCCCCACCAAGCGCAAACACTATTGTCCCCGCAAGGGCCAGCGGGCTAAGTTGTTCTTCTTCCTCTCCAAGGGCTTCCTGAGCGGAATATGTGAGTGCCTGAATTCCATTGAAGAGAGCCTCGTAAAGCACCACGCATCCTCGTAAAAATGGTTTTTTCAGCACAGGCCATTTTTCCATTGGAGAGTACCAACGATCTTCTCGAACAGAAAGCTGCCCATCAGGTCTACGCACAACCACCGTAAAAGTCTTGGGGGCGCGCATCATTATTCCTTCAATGACCGCTTGTCCACCGACCTTGATCAAATCGCCCCCTGAGTTTGTATCATTGTTTATAATCATGAGGACCTAGCTTAAGATCTAATAATCATTCGCAAAAAACAACCATTGAAATAGTTTTCGCCCCATTCGGGACCTAATACGAAGCATTGGCGCCATATCAGGAATTATCGGCGTTCTGATCCTTTTTGTGTTTCACGGTTCCCTTCGCAGTTGATTCTGCCTTCTTTCTGTTTTTGGCTGGTTTTTTACCTGTGGCGATCGGCTGGTCACCGTATTTCTTTAAAAATCGCTCGACTCGGCCTGCGCTGTCTACCAGTTTTTGCTTACCAGTGAAAAAAGGATGACACGAAGAGCAGATTTCTAAACGATACTCCGGTTGCAGAGACTGGGTAACGATTTCAGCTCCGCAGGCGCACCGAAAAACGGATTCTTTATATTCGGGATGGATCCCTTTTTTCATAGCTACCTCCAAGGATTGATCTTAAACTGTATAATATATCATTTAAGCACAATTAGTGAAAGATAAATTAATGTTTTTTAGACACCCAATAGCATCTGGCGGCTTCCAAATCAAACTATACAATCGGGAAGGTGGTCTGGACAACTATGCTCTCGGCAATCAAACCGGAGAAGGTCCTGGCTACTTATTCATGACCTGAAGGAATTCTCTGTTCGAATCTGTTTGCATGATTTTGTCAAGGAGAAATTCCATCGCGTCCACTGAATTCATATCCGCGAGGAGTTTTCTCAGCAACCATATCCTTTGGAGATCCTGCGGATTCAACAACAACTCTTCTTTTCGGGTTCCAGACCGGTTGATGTCAATACATGGGAATATACGTCTTTCCAGTAAGCGTCTATCCAGATGGATTTCCATGTTTCCTGTCCCTTTGAATTCCTCGTAAATGACTTCATCCATCTTGCTACCCGTATCGATGAGCGCCGTAGCGATTATAGTAAGACTTCCACCCTCTTCCACGTTTCTCGCTGCTCCGAAAAACCGTTTTGGTCTGTGAAGCGCATTGGAATCAACCCCTCCAGAGAGAATTTTCCCACTAGGCGGCACAACTGTATTATGTGCGCGAGCTAACCTAGTGATACTATCTAGAAGTATAACCACGTCCTTTTTATGTTCAACCAGCCGCTTGGCTTTCTCAATGACCATGTCGGCTACCTGCACATGACGTTGAGCGGGTTCATCAAAAGTTGACGAAATTACCTCTCCCCTCACTGAACGCTGCATATCGGTAACCTCTTCTGGACGTTCATCAATCAAAAGCACTATCAGGTAAACATCAGGATGATTCAAAGTAAGGCTGTTTGCTATGTGCTGGAGTAAAACGGTTTTTCCGGCCTTCGGAGGCGACACTATCAAGGCGCGTTGGCCCTTTCCGATAGGAGCTATCAAATCCATGATTCTCATGGAATATTGCGTTGGCCCAATTTCCAGCTTGAGTTTTTCGTCAGGATACAGTGGAGTCAGGTTATCAAACAGAATCTTGTCTCGAACCTTTTCCGGATCTTCTCCATTGATTTGTTCTACTTTCAGGAGAGCGAAATATCGTTCAGTATCCTTTGGCGGACGGATGTAACCGGAAACTGTGTCCCCAGTTCTTAAATTGAAACGTCGGATTTGACTCGGTGAGACATAGATGTCATCGGGGCCTGGAAGATAGTTGTAATCAGGCGCCCTTAAAAAACCGAAGCCATCCGGTAAAGTCTCCAGAACCCCTTCCCCCTTTATAGGCTGTTCTTTTTCTTGCTGCTGATGAGCCTGCAGTATCGCAAAAATGAGTTCCTGCTTACGCATACTGCTGGCCCCCTCAATTTCGAGGGAATTCGCAATAGACAAAAGCTGGCTTACCTTTTTTTCTTTCAATTCTTGAACGTCCATGCCTTCTCCTGATTATTTTCCAATTTTATTTTTGAGCGTGATTTCTTGGGATCTATAAATATTGAAGCAATTCTCGGACAGGTCAAACAGGAAACGAAATCGTAGGATTTTCGTAATGCCCCAACCGTGCTTTTGAATTCCTCGGATGGTGTCGTAGGATTGAAGATTAGCGCCACATATCGGCTTAATTGGACATTAATTTAGGTAATCGTGACTGTCAAGCCTTTTTTGTCAAAATTGTCTGTTGATCATTTCAACTGACACCAATACAATTAGGTAATGATGCAAATAGCGCTTCCCCTTTATGACACAGACAATGTAACGATATCTGACATGGTTTTGCATCCTGGTATAGCTAATGCCGTTAAAGCGCTCAAAGCAAACTTGGAAACGCAAACCAGACACCCGGCGCCTGTACTGCTATATGGGCCCTCGGGGTCTGGTAAAACGCTCATTCTAAAGGCATTTTCCAGATTTGTAAGATCTGTTGACCATCACAACAATTTCAACTCGATTTTCATTTCCGTAACCAATCAAGACAAGAGCGGCGATGATCTCGAGACTGTCGCATCCACGGGGCAAACATCCACCGGAAGAGTAATGATAGATGACGTGGATAAGGTGACCGGCCCAGACCGTAAGCACCTTTGGAATCTCTGGAATCAACTTGTTACAACAGGGACGCGCCTCGTTTGCGCTTCGACAGATGGGCCGGAGAAAATTTTCCAGGATGACCCTCATTTACGCTCGAGAATGATATCAGGACTTACCCTGGAACTGTTCCCACCAGAAGATGACATCCGTGTGCTTATCCTTGACAAGATGGCTAGCAAAAGAGGGCTACGCTTGACTCCCGATGTCATAAACTATTTGCTTTCAAGAAAATCCAGGAATCTGAAGAAACTTGAGCAAATTATCGAGCTCCTGGACAGTGTTTCTATGGAAGCACACCGCCGGGTCACCCTACGTCTCGTTAAAGAGATCGAAGCTCAACGACTGTTATAGCGGACCCGACTCTAGGTACATATCCGCTCGATGTGATTTCCGGCATTAGTTGAATGAGCTACAAGATGACTGTTAGATCTATAATTATGAAAAAAGCAGACCGGGGGGAAGCTGACGAGATAGTCATATTCATCTCACGCGAGAGAGGATGGCTCACAGGGATCGCGAAAAATTCCAGGAAGAGCAGAATTCGCTTCGGAGGACATCTAGAACCTTTTTGTGTAGTCGATATTGTGGTCAGGTCTCGACAAAAAGATAATATGGTCTGGATAGATGAAGCCCAAATGTTGAAGGCTTTTTTCAGAATACGTGACGATATGGAATTAGTAGCCAGAGTTTCTTACTTTTTGGAATTAGCTTCTATTTTTCTACCTGAAGGGCAACCGGAAGAAAGCGTCTTCGATTTTCTGGAAAACTTCCTGGAATCTGTGCACAGAGCTAAACCAGGTTCAATGGAATTCCTTATTCAGGAAATTCGGCTCCTCGGTTTGTTGGGTTACCATCCTGTCCTCAGCAATTGCCCGGTCTGTGAAAAAGGATTTTCGAAAAATTCTGAAGCGTTCTTTTCACCTAGCTTCGGGGGAATATGTCATAAGGATTGTATCGTCGAAGTATCCCCGATCATGGTTCATATCAGCCCAGCAACTGTCGCGACGCTGCGCCACCTCCTCGATTCCGATTCCAAATTGGCTGGCAGGATCAAGGTCGGCAGAATAGCAAGACATGAAATCCGTGACAGTCTCTCAGCTTTTGTCAGATACATCAGAGGCGAAGATCTCCAATCCCTGAGATTCATGGAAAAAGCCGGTTATACTTGAAAAATAACATTTTATTTTTGTTTTGTAGAATTCTCCGGCGCTGAACCACCAAGAAGTTGTTCAACTACCGAAGATGTGGGGCCTTTTCCCTTTTGACTCGGTGTTGGGGATTTTTGCTTGTCAATCGAAGCCTTCAGCGTCTCGACCTGTTTAGAACAAACATCCAACTGTTTTTGCAGATTCAGAGACTGGGCGACGCAATTAGAGTAATCTTTCTTGATATTTTCCAGCTCCCCGGAATATTTTGCGGTTTCTTTTTGTTGTTGGTCTAGTGAAGATTTGACGTCTTTGCTTCGTTTTTCACATTCCGCCAAATTCGTCTTGGCCTGAATCAGATCAGCTTCTAAACTGGTTTTAAGTTGTGACGCGTCTGACCACGCTTTTTTTAAAGTTCCGATAAGGTCCTCTTTTTCTTTTAACTGGGCCTCCTGTTTTGAGATGGTTGACGCTCGTTGCGAAACTGTAGCTTCAAGCTTCTTCACAGCTTCTTCTAACTCAGTTGCCTTTTGCGCTGTATCAGCGCTCTGCGCATCCAATTTGTTCTTGAGATCGTCGTTTTCACGAGCTGTAGTCTCGACCTTTTCCATGGCCGCCTTAATTTCTTCATCCTTTTTCGACAATTCCTCATTTAGGGATTCCACTCGCCTTTCAGCCTGTTTTGCCCTAAACTCTGCTATGGCCTTGGCTCCCATGAGAGCAATCCTGGACTGTTCAGAAAT
>JBMFSZ010000037.1:0-14937 GCA_049967315.1 Desulfomonilaceae bacterium | reverse complement strand
GTCATTACGAGTGGTTGATCTCCTGGAAACGAGGTATCCGGATTTCCCTGGTCTCAATTTAAGCTTTGAAACCAGGGCCGGAATTATCCGGCATACCACAAGATACGACCGAGTGTCTGAGGACATGTTTACAGAATTTATGGTGACTCCCAATCCGACATTAGAAGCTCAAATTGTAAGTATAGCAGATGAGATAGCTTATAGTTGTCATGACATAGAGGATGGATTGCGATCAGGCTTTTTCACAGAGAGAGATCTTGCAGAGTTAAGAATCTGGAACGAAATTACCGGCATGGTGAGAGAGCGGCTGAAACAGTGGGATGAGAGTACTTTTCTATATCAATGTATCCGATTTTTGATAGATTTTTTGATCAGGGATGTTCTTGGCCGAACGGAGCAACTCTTAACGCTTATCAGAGCTGAAAAACCAGAACAAATTATGACTGCTCAAGAAGTAGTGGTTTCGTTTTCAGACGAAATGCAGGAATGGAAGACTCAGCTCGATGGCTTTTTGTACAACAAGTTTTACACTCATTATAAAATCATGCGAATGCAATACAAAGCTGACCGGCTTTTGACAGATCTTTTTCGAGAGTATGTAAGGCGGCCGTTTCAATTACCTCCAGGCATTCAACGACGTATTGAAACAGGTGATGAGTCGATCGAGAGAATCGTTTGCGATTATATCGCAGGGATGACAGACCGGTTCGCTTTAAATGAACACCGGAAACTGTTCTTGCCATACGAATATTAATTAGGCCCCTTTCTTCAAATAACTTGGCTGTTTTTCACAGCCATTTCTATTGCCACATTCAAATCATCAGGTGTGTTAACGTTTATTCGAAACTGGAGGCACGGATCCATTTCCAACAGTTCCCTTTCCTCAATTTCCAGCACATCCACTTCCTCAAAAAAATTGGCTACCTTGAGTTGTCCTCGTTGCATCATTTTCTCAATATGAGGAATGCACTGGGACGAATAAACCGCATGCAGTGGTTCGAGATAACCGCCAATTCGCGGTATTGTAATATCATGTCCCGAAGCTCGACAGCAGATGTAGGATACAATCTCCTTGTTCAGGAAGGGCATGTCACATGCTAGAACGAAACCGAGCTCTCGTGAGCAGGATTTGAGCCCGGTAAAGATTCCACCGAGTGAGCCGTAGCCAGGCTTAATATCTGCAAACATAGGTTTTTTCAGAGAGGCGTATTCTTCAAAACTATTACTTACAATAATTATTCTTTCAAAAAGCTGTTCCAGTACCTCTATTTCTCTGTCAATGATAGTCTTATCACCTATTTTTATGAACGCCTTGTTTTCTCCACCCATTCGTTTGGATGCCCCACCGGCAAGCAAAATAGCCGCTATGTTGGGAAACAATGGCGAGATATTTTTACGAGCTTTAACCACCATGAAATCTCTTGTTGCTAATCCTGAGTAATGACCATAATATAATACTTAAGAAGTACAGAAAGGTTCGGGGCATGGAAGAGCATACCATATTGGCGACCGAGGAGAATTTTGGAGCGGTTTCAGTTTGCCCTGGAGGTATCGTTCATATAAACCTTACACATATGACTTTAAAGCTCATCCCCTCTGATTTCGAAAAATTCTCTGATTTGGTAGCTAAGGCAAGACAAAACTTTAGCCGCCCCAAGAGAACCGATGGCAAACCACGGTTGCAAGTGGTTACAAATGAAACATCGTCAGATGAAAGTCCCGAGAAGAGCTAAAAGAATTCAAATGATAGCCGAGCCTCATCGTCTGGCGGACAACTCATTTCTTATAGCGTAAAGCTCATCAAACAGTTTGTTCAAACTACTTTCCAAAACAATCAGGGCCTCCGATACGTCTGTCAAATCTTTGTTTCGCCCCATCGTTTCAAGTCTGAGACATGCCTCAAAAGTGTCCTGGGCCGCAAAATTACCTACGGAACCTTTAAGCGCGTGGGCAGACTTCTGAAGACTTTCTGCCGAGTTTTTTACTACGGATTCCTTTATGTCTTTAAACATCCCCGGACCAATATCCAGAAACAATTCGACCAGTTCTAATAGCAGTTCGCAAGAATAGCCAACACGCTCCATCAGCTTTTCTCGATCAACGACTGACAAATTCTTGTCTCCTAAAATTCAATTTTCTGGAAATTTGTCCGGGCTACCAAAATTCTTCAATGCATTCCGAATGAACCCTGGAATTTCTTTAATTATGTCTGTAGCGACCACAGGTCGAGGTCCGTCAAGATCAACGAGGGTATCAGCTATGCCGCCGTGAATCCAGACAGCAAAAGGGATTGCCTCAGGTAGGGACATTTTTTGAGCAATCAAGCCGGTTATGATGCCAGTTAGCACATCTCCCTGACCACCTGACGCCATCCAGGGGTTCCCTGAGCTGTTTATATAGGCTCGTCCATCCGGATTAAACACAATAGTTCGAGCGCCTTTAAGGACTAGCCAGACCCCATGTTTTTCGACAAACTTCCTGCCTATGTTCAGTCTATCATTCTGGATCTGTGGCCTGGAAAAACCTGACAATCTGGCCATTTCACCTGGATGTGGAGTCAAAACCACTGTAGCCCGGGTTGAGGAGAGGGATTCCAGGTTCTTAGCCAGGCAGTTTAAGCCGTCAGCGTCAATAACAAGTTTCCCTTCATAATAGCGCAAAACGGCGCTTACTATTTCTGGAGCGCCCGATGTCACTGACAATCCCGGACCTATGGCTACAACGTCCTTGTCCTGACACAATTCCAGAATTCGATCAATACTTTTTGTGCTAAGGTAGCCCGCTTCATCGGGGAGCGGTTCAGTCATCTCTTCTGTAAGCTTATTCTCGAGGATAGGATTGAGTGAAGCTGGAACCCCTACCGTTACTAATCCTGCGCCAATCCTGGACGCCGCCGTTGCAGTCATGGCCAGCGCCCCAGTTTTTCCCGTAGATCCTCCTACAATAAGCACTCTGCCGAATGAACCCTTGTGAGCAGTGGGATCGGATCTTGGTGTTAAGTACTGCCCCAAATCGGGCTTATCATAAAAGACGACCTTTGGTGGAGTCTCGTTTATGGAGATCTGAGGAATACCTATATCAATTACTTCGATTCTTCCACAATGTCTTTCACCAGGAAAATTGGCCATACCGATTTTTCTGAAACCATAGGTAGTGGTGACATCCGCCTGTATCGCGACCCCCTGAATCGCTCCAGTATCTGAATCAACCCCTGACGGTATGTCAACGGAAAGTTTGAAAGCCTTTATAGCGTTGATACTTGTTATGGCTTCGCTGTACGGTGGTCTGACCTCAGATTTCAGTCCCGTTCCTAAAATAGCGTCCACGATTACGTCGCTCTGGTTCCATATTTTTGACGCCAATTCCAATTTTTCAGGGGTATCAGTCTCGTGAATACGGCCCCTCATTTGAGTTAGTATGTTGAGGTTTGCCCTTGCGTCACCCTTGATTTTGTTCATAGGGGTAAGAAGAAAAGTGTCCACTTTGGCTCCATGGTTTATTAGGTATCTGGCAATCACGAAGCCGTCTCCCCCATTGTTTCCCGGACCGGAAACAACCGAGATCGATTTATTTTTGAGCTCCTTCTTATATAACCGTTTCAGAATTTCAAACGTGCCTCGGCCAGCATTTTCCATAAGAACAACGCCAGGGATCCCGAATTTATTAATCGCCGTGGAGTCAAAGGAACGCATCTCCTCAGCGCTAACCAAATAGGTTTTCCTGGTCTTTTCCAAGTTTAACCTCCTGGCCCCGTCTCTTCCCTAAAGAAAGTCAAACCAAATGATTCTATGCCTTTCCTGTTCCAAGAAATTCACATGAATACCCACTGCAAAGCATATTGTACCTACCTATTTGTTCCAGCGTAATGAGACCTCTTAATTCATTTCCACTCATTATCGGAATTGCCTTGCTGCCACTAACCTGCATCTTCTGAAGCACTTCAATAACCGGAGTATGTTCACTGGCGGTGGGAAAATCGCGAATCATGGCTTCTGAGATAGGGGTGGAGGCCCCCCTCTTATGGAGAGTATCAACAATAGCTTCCCTGGTCACCAACCCGATCAGCCTATGTCCATCCATTACAGGAAAATCTCCTTGGAAACTCCTGCAAAAATGTTCCGCCGCATCTCCAACGGTCTGAAACGGGGTTAAGGTTTCGATGTCGCTAATCATTGCGGCCTGCGCTCTAACTCCACCCAACGCAACCATGATACCCATCTGACGCTCTTCAGCCTCGGCGCCCAAGTACACAAATAATGCGATTAGGATCAGGAAAACGTTCCCGGAAAAAAATCCCCAGAAAAACATAAATATCGCAAATCCTTGCCCTACTCCGACAGCTATTTTGGTGGCTTTGTATGGATTAAGGTACATAGCAAGGGCGCCCCTCAAAACCCGACCTCCGTCCATCGGGAAAGCTGGGGCCAAGTTGAACAAACCAAGAATAAGATTGACTGCTATTAATTCGGCCAGTAGCCCCCCTTTCAGGGAAAAGTCAGTAATTGTTACGCCCGTTCCAAAGAAACCGGCCACGAACCACAACAGAAACGCTAACAAAAAACTTGACGCAGGGCCGGCGATGGCAATCAAAACCTCCTGAAGAGGCTTGTCAGGAGTTTCTGCCATTCGCGAAACCCCACCAATTGGAAGCAAAGTGATGTCAGTAACTTCTATCCCGAAATGTCTTGCAACGATTGAGTGGCTAAGTTCATGGAAGACAACCGAAGCGAAGACAAGAATGACAAAAACCACCCCGGCAAGGCCACCTGCGCCGATTATAGATCCACCTACGAAATACACCAGTATCAAAAGCAGGATAAATGTGATGTGAAGATTCAAAGGTATCCCGAATATAGACCCAATTCTAAAGGACCATTTCATAAGATGAGCCTCCTGGTGACACTTACCAATTATGCGCTAATTCTTAGGTAAGAAATTGTTTTGTCAAAACATATTTTACTAGTAAACTACGAAATTGGCAACAACTGAGGTTTTCGCACAAATCTGAAGGCTTAAGTTTCTGGGATTTATATACGGGGCTATTTCATGAAACAGATTCTCCAAAACTTGGGTGATGGTCGCGCCGAACTTACAGAAGTTCCTGCTCCAAAAGTCAGAGCTGGTCACGTGTTAATAGAAACCGTAATGAGCCTTGTTTCTTCAGGGACTGAGCGTAGCGTTGTCGAGCTGGGTCAAGCCAGCCTGTTTCAAAAAGCGAGAAAACAGCCCGAAAAAGTTTTTCAGGTCTTGGGAAAAATTAGGAACGAAGGAGTTTTCGAAACAATTGAGGCAGTGCGTGAAAAACTCGATCACCCTATAATCATGGGGTACAGCAGCGTTGGTACCGTGATTGACAAGGGTACAGGGGTCGAAGTGTTTAACATTGGGGATCGAATCGTATCAAATGGCCCGCACGCGGAAATAGTCCTTGTGCCAAAACACCTCTGCGCCAAAATACCAGAAACGGTTTCAGATGAGCAGGCCGTATTTACGGTAATAGGCGCAATTGGACTTCAAGGTGTACGGCTGGCAAATCCCACCTTAGGCGAAAATTTCGTAGTTACCGGTTTAGGTTTAGTTGGCCTAATAACTGCTCAAATTCTGATCGCCAATGGCTGCAAAGTTCTGGGAGTTGACGTTGACGCAAACAAAATCGCAATGGCGCGAGAATTTGGCATAACTACTGTAAACCTTTCGGAGGGCGATGACCTGATAAGGTCTGCAAACACATTCTCAAATGGATTTGGTGTAGACGGAGTCATCATTACTGCTGCTACAGAGAGTCATGAGCCAATAAAACAAGCTGCAACAATATGCCGTAAACGTGGACGCATAATATTGGTTGGGGTTACCGGTCTTAACCTGGATCGGTCACTATTTTATGAAAAAGAACTTAGTTTTCAGGTTTCATGTTCATATGGACCGGGACGCTATGACCCACAGTATGAAGATCGCGGGATTGATTACCCTTTCGGGTTTGTGCGCTGGACAGAACAGCGCAATTTGGAGGCGATCCTACAGCTTTTGGCCACAGAGCGACTCCGTGTGAATTCCCTGATTTCACATCGATTTAAATTTGAAGACTCTGTAAAGGCTTATGAGCTTCTTGCCAGTTCAGAGCCATCGCTCGGGATACTTTTAACATACGATCATCCTAACAGCTTACAGAGTGAATTGATAAGCCAGACTGTCAAGCTACCGGGAGTCGCCAGCAGGGTTTCCAAAGCGGTCCGGAAAGCTGGTCAGGTTGAGCCTGTCATTGGCGTTATAGGCGCAGGGAACTATGGACTGAGAACGTTTATTCCAGCGTTGAAGTCGACTGGCGCCAGGTTGAAAACCATTTCAACTTCCACGGGAGTGAGCGGAGCGTATGCTGGCAAAAAATTTGGTTTCGATTATGCCACTACGGATACCGCTAGTCTTTTCAAAGATCCTGAAATTAACAGCATTTTTATTCTCACGCGACACAACACACATTCAAAATTAGTGTGCCAAGCCCTTAAAAATGGCAAAAACGCCTATGTTGAGAAACCGCTCGCCATATTTCCAGAAGAATTGAAAACGGTAGAGGAAGCTTATAATGCTTCACGCAACGCCGATTTTTCCCCGATTGTAATGATAGGATTCAACAGGAGATTTTCTCCGCATCTCCAAAAAATCAAAGAATTGTTGAAAGGTGTCAAATCTCCATTATCAATAATAATTACAGTCAACGCAGGAGAAGTTCCGCCAAATGATTGGACGCAGGACCCTATGGTAGGTGGGGGCCGCATCATCGGAGAGGGCTGTCATTTTGTAGACCTGTTGTACTTCTTAACTGCTTCCAAGCCTGTCTCCGTATGTTCTACAAAAATCGGAAAGACTCCCGGGATTTTTATCACTGATGACAAGATGAGTTTCACGCTCAAATTTAAAAATGGTTCATTTGGAACAGTCCATTACCTGGCTAATGGCTCCAGGTCATTTCCAAAAGAAAGAATCGAAATATTTTGTGAAGGACGAATCTTGCAATTGGACAATTTTCAGACTTTGAGAGGGTTCGATTGGCCCGGTTTCAATAAAATGTCACTATGGAAACAGGACAAGGGACATAAGGAAGCCATCACAAGGTTCTTGAATTCTGTCAGTAGGTGTGAAGATTCCCCAATTGCTTTTGAAGAAATCATTGGTATAACCAACACGACCTTCGACGTTGTCAGAGCTGCCTCAGACTAATCGGCTCAGCCTTATGTCAATAATTGATTAACGATGAATCAGGATTGACGAGTTTCGAAAGTTGGCGTTTAGGGTAAAGAGAAAAAGCTTCTACAGAAGCTTTTGGATGAAAGTAGTCTCAATGGCAATTGATGTGTTTGGCGCTCAAAGTAGTCCTACAGATTGGTGATTAAAATGGCAAGAGTTTATGATTATGACCTGATCGTCATAGGGGCGGGGATCGCCGGTTTTGTCTCAGCAGTGACCGCCAACGGTATTGGAAAACGTGTGGCAGTGGTTGAAAAGCGTAAGGTAGGTGGAAACTGCACCAATTACACCTGTGTTCCCAGCAAATCGCTAATCAGACTCAGTCATCTGAACCGTGAAATAGAATATTTTAGTCATTTGGGGTTATGGAGCGGCCCAGTTCCCCTAATTAATGGTCCTTATGCCATGGATCATATCAGATCAGTGGTCCAGCGGGCGTATGAAAAGGATCTACCAGAAACCTTTGAGCGTATTGGCATCAGAGTAATTACTGGACTCGCCTCCTTTGTTGATCCTCACTGCATTAAGGTTAATGAAAAGGTTTTCTCATCCGAAAAGTTCATAATAGCTTCAGGAACCCAGCCTCTAATCCCCCCTATAAATGGCCTTAAAGATATTGACTATCTCACCAACGAGAACCTTTACGAGCTTGATGACATGCCAGGGTCGATCGTCATACTGGGAGGAGGTGTAGATGGTCTGGAATACGCCTCCGCCTTTGGTCGACTAGGGGTAAAGACCACCATGGTCGAAATGGGGACCAGACTTCTTCCGATGGCTGAGCGAGAGTTGGTCAACATTCTAACAAAGACACTGGAGATTGAAGGGATAAGAATATTAAGCGGCGCAAAGGCAGTGAGTCTAAGCAGTTGTCAAAATGGCGTCAAACTTGTGTTTGAGCAAGGAACAGAAAACTTCGGGGAGATTGAAGCTGACCGGGTGCTGGTTGCAATTGGCCGAAAACCTGATATAGCAGATCTAATGCTTGAAAAGGCCGGCGTAGATTACTCTCCTAAAGGAATACTATCGAATAACAAACTTCAGACATCCAACCCAAATATCTACGCGTGTGGTGACGTGGTAGGGCCATACCAGTTGGCTTCAATGGCCGAGTATCAGGGAATTATCGCGGCTACTAACGCGTTTTCACCTTTCAAACAAAAAGTCAATTATCGGGACAACGTTTATGTAATATTTACTGAACCTCCAATAGCCTTTATCGGCCTCACTGAAGAGCAGGCTCTCAAAAAACATGGCGTTGGTCTGAAAGTTTACCGTTTCAATTATTCAAACATGCGGCGGGCCATGATAGACGGTCACCCAACGGGTTTAGCGAAGGTCATGTGTGATCGAAAGGGCCGAATAGTAGGGGCCCATATAATTGGTGAATCTGCGGCGGAAGTTATTCATGAAATCCAGGTGATCAAATCCTTGAACGTTCCGCTCTATAAATTGCATTCTGTTACTCACGCTTACCCTACATACGCACAGGCAGTTGTAGGAAGGGCCGCGCAACTAAATTACCTGGACAGGATGAGTAAATCCTGGTTTGTCAGCATTGGTTTGAAATTGCTACCCGGGTTCGCCAACAGGCTTAATCTTGCTAGAGATCGCCTGGCGGAAAAGGAGCTTCCGCCTGTGAGTCCAAAAACTGCAACGCTGGACATGGTGACTCAATCAGAGGGCCAACCAGTAAAAGAATTCCTATCTAAAGCCGTTAGGCTCGGTTCTAAGGGCTGCGTAGCCGTCCTGCCGGAATCCCTTACAGATTGTAGTGAAGACGCGATTGTTCTTGCTTGTGTTGGTGGGGCTGGATCCGGACAATCTCAGCTCAGGACGTTGGATTTTTCGAATGTCCAGACCATCAATGGATTAGGCGCCTCGATGCTTGCAAAACTGAGCGCCAAGGCCGGATGTCAAGGCCAAAAACTTACGGCTTTTGGATTGGATTCTGGATTACGAGATATTTTTGCCGTTACGCAACTTGACCAGGTTATTGAAATCTGTCCGGATGAAAAAGCGGCGTTAATGACTACCAGATTTGACGCGACAAAAAGGGATCATGATTTCGAGGAACAAGTTGGCGAACAAAGGGTGGACACCAGATATTGGGCTAAAGTCGTGGACAGCCTGACCGTTCCTCCTATGCCCAAGGAAGCGAGGAATCTCAACGTTGATGGGCTTGGTATAACGAGTCCTGTAAAGGGATTTGGCCAGTTGTGGCAAAAGACCTACAGGTTGCATATTCATGACCATAGCATTTCCCCTGAAAACATTATCGAGGTCTTAAAACAAAATTTTACTAAGTTTCAGCCATCATTCAATCATTTTTATCCTTCACCTGAAGGTATTAAGCCTGGTGAAATAGTGCTGATAGATTCCATGACCCCCGGTGGTCCTGTTTCCACGGGCGTAATGATCCTGTACGCAGACAGATTGTCTTTTACTTTTTGTACTCCCCAAGGTCATCCCGAAGCTGGTTGGGTTAGTTTTAGCGCTTCCCTGACGGATGAGGGAACAATTATGCAAATATATGGGCTGACCAGATCAAATGACCCTGTTTTTGAAGCAGCGTTTCATCTGCTAGGCTCTAAGATGCAGGTCCAGATATGGACACATGTTCTGTCCTCTCTTGCAGCCTATCTTGGGGTCCCTCCTGAAATTACCATGGAATCTAAATGCGTGGACACAAATATGCAGTGGGAACATATTGGCAACATATGGTACAACTCCCAGATAAGGACGTTAATCAGGGAACCGTTACGATGGGTCCGTCTTACCCAGGAATATTTTGCGCGTAATAAGTCAAATGACACGTGAAACGGAATTCTACGCAGTAGTTGTAGGATCAGGCCCAAACGGGCTCGCCGCGGCAATAACTCTGGCCAAGGAAAAGCGATCCGTACTGCTGGTAGAGGCGAAACAGACTATTGGTGGTGGGACGCGGACCAAAGAGCTAACCCTTCCCGGTTTTAAACACGATGTTTGTTCGGCTATTCATCCCTTGGCCTTAGCTTCTCCTTTTTTTCGGTCAATTGATCTGACACGTTATGGTCTGAAGTGGAAGTATTCCCCAGTTCCATTGGCCCATCCAATGGACGAAGAAGAAGCGATCATTATGGATCGGTCAGTTGAACGTACTTCAGAAAAGCTTGGTTCAGATGCAGAAACCTACAGAAATGTCATAGGTCATTGCGTTCAAAACTGGGTCAGTCTCATCACGGAGTTGTTAAAACCTTTGAGTTTTCCCCGGCGCCCTTTAACCATGATGAGGTTCGGGTTAATGGCTACGCGATCTGCGACTAGCCTGGCTCGGCGTTTATTCTCGGGTGAAAGGTCAAGAGCCTTGTTTGCTGGTAACGCGGCGCATTCGATTCTTCCCTTGGATCAATGGTCTAGCGCAGCTTTTGGGCTGATGCTTCCCACGTTGGGGCACGCGGTGGGCTGGCCCATAGCCGAAGGAGGGTCACAGGGAATCGCAAATGCGCTTGGACGCTATCTTGAATCATTGGGCGGCACTATCAGGGTAAGAACAAACATAACCTCGATTGATGACCTTCCGAAAGCTAAGGCTGTTCTATTTGATGTTACCCCTAGGCAGTTGGAGCAAATAGCAGGCCATAAATTCCCCGATTGGTACCGAAATAAATTGAAGAACCATCATTATGGCCCGGGGGTTTTCAAGGTAGATTGGGCGTTACACGGACGGACGCCGTGGCGAGATGAAGCATGCCTGAAAGCGGCAACATTGCACCTCGGCGGCACTCTGGAAGAGATCGCTACATCCGAGAAAGAAGTCTGGCAAAATAAGGTCCCCCAAAAACCATTTGTTTTTTTTGCCCAACCCAGCCTTTTTGATGACTCAAGAGCTCCTGAAGGTATGCATACCGCATGGGGCTATTGTCATGTTCCAAATGGCTGTGAAGTTGACATGACTGATCGAATCGAATCGCAAATTGAACGTTTTGCCCCGGGATTCCGTGATAAAATTATGGCAAGAAAAGTAATGTTCCCGAGTGATATGGAGTCTTATAACCCTAACTATGTTGGTGGTGACATAATAGGTGGATCGCAAGGCTTTACCAATCTTTTTGTTCGCCCCTTAGGGAGGTGGAGCGCCTACACTACGCCTGTAAAAGGCATTTATATCTGTTCGTCCTCAATGCCGCCTGGGGGCGGGGTGCACGGGATGTGTGGATACCACGCCGCAAAACGTGTCCTCCGGGATATATATTAATGTTTAACTAAATTAGTGAATTTTAATCCAGATTTGCTGCATTTCGAGGGTTTCCCCTTGTGCCGTAATCTGTGTAGTCTGTTCATTTCACGACATCTGGTTTAACGATGGAGCCATCGGAAAGACGATTTTTAATATAATTGAATATTGCCCTATCCTTTTGTTTCAGCGATTCATCACGCTTATCAACCATTTTTAATGGAAGCATGAGTCTGGGCACGTTGTCAAAAGCGCCTCTGTGACGATTCAGGAAAGCCCAGTACAAAGGGGTTATCGGGCAAGTCGTGTAGGGATGGAATCCGCAAATACTGCAAAAATCACTCATCCTGTTGATATAGTTCGCTCCAGCAACGTAGGGTTTGGTAGTGATGAGTGGACCTAAGGCATAAGTTCCCATTCCAAGGACGTTTGGCTCGACAACCCAGTCGAAAGCGTCAATATAGGCAATCCAAAACCAGTCAGTCAGTTCTCTGGGATTCACTTCCAGGAGTGTTGCAATATTGCAAAGGACCATTAGACGGGTTATGTGATGGCTATAACCTTCATCCCAAACACTGCTGACAACTCTGTCCAGACAGGCCAAACCAGAAGGCTTTCCCCAATACGCCGGTGGTAATGGCGTATAGCTCTCCATCCAGTTTGGTTGGGCTCCTTCGGGTAGGACTTCTGTTCGCAATTGAGTTGGCCAATTTTTCCCAGCCCAATGTCTGTAGCCGCCGTCTGAAGGACTGTTCACATTACTTAAGGGAATTTTCAAGTCTGAACGGAAACCTTCCGTTAAGGTATGAATATGATGAACAAATTCTCTCCATCCCAGTGCCTGCCGAATGAAACCCTCCTGGCTTTGTAATGGGATATCCAAAGCCTCTACTTCATACACCAGCTTTGATGGAAGGAGGCGACAGATATTGAGAAGCGATGAAATCCTTGTATGAAAAAGGCCCGTCGAAGTTGAGGACATGGCGTCTTCGTAAGGACCAAACCATTCTAGGCAGTTATCCTTAGCCCAGGACCACATGTTTTCTGCGTCTTCTCTAGTGCAGGGGATGGCTTCCAGATTAAGTTTTCCCGGATGATGCGCGAACCTGTTTTCTATGAGTCTGCCAACCTCCTCCTTTATCGGGTTTATAGGGAAGCAGGGAGAGTTAGGAGGTATAGGTGTACCCCTCCAGGGCAATCTGTTTTTTGCATCGTGGCTATATTTGCCGCCCAGAGGCTTGTTGTCGGACATCAATAGGCCAGTCGATCTCCTCGCTTCCCTATAAAAATCGTCCATACGCCAACGTGGTCCAGGTTTTACCGTTTGATCCAGGAGACGGGACTTGGTTAGCCAGCCCTCGTGATTAACCATCCGTATTAATCCGGCGTGGACTAATGGCTCAAGATCGTTCCGCAATTCCCACTCAGCAGGTGTCATCACCCTGATTGGACCAACTTCTCTCGCTATTGGTTCAACAACATTTCGATAGGGACCGTTTCCCACAACATACTTCACTGCGACTCCTCGTTCCGCTTGTTCGACGGCAAAATGCCTCATATTCGAGAGGATCATCGCTAGCTTCTGTTTGTGGTAGGGTCGCCTCTCCGCCTTCCATGGGTTTTCTACCATCAAGATGGCAAGTGTACGGGGATCCTCAGCATTTAGAGGCCCTAGGGAATCAGTGAGTTGATCATATGGAACAAAAAGCCAATTACGATTTGAAGTACTAGGGTTAATTCCGTTAAGAAATTTTAAAAATAAACTCATTTAGAAATATCCAGACAAATGGTCCTATCCAACCAGACCGACACTGTGGCTAAACAGAACTTGAATTCGAATGTTAAATACGATGTATCAAAAGCAGCGAAGTAACCATTGGAGTCCACCTGTGGAAATGGCAGTTTTGTGGATATCAATTGCGTTTACATTAGTGGGTTTTTCGAGAGTGTCACCCTTCGCAGGAATCCTCATGAGTCCTTATCTGTCCTGGGTTAGCTTTGACGGAGTTCTTAACTTTATGATATGGCGGCTGAACTGACAGCATATTGCTCCTGATTACAAAAGATCAGTGAGGGCGTCTTCAATAGTAACGAACCTAAACTTGAACCCCTTTTCCAAAAGCGCTTTGGGTAATGCTCGTTGGCCTTCCAGAATCACTGATCCAAATTCGCCTAGCATCAATCTGATCAAGATCGCAGGGACTCTTACAAACCGAGGCCTTTTGAGGACTTTTCCAATTGCTTTGGCGAGATCACAATTCCTGACGGGTGTAGGAGCGACACAATTTATCGGGCCTTCAACCGAAGATTTTTCGATTGAGAATGTTATGGCTTGGCACAAATCGTAAATGTGAATCCAGGGAAACCACTGCAAACCGTTTCCCAAAGGTCCCCCGACGAAATACCTGAACGGTCGTATCATTTCGTTCAACGCCCCACCGTTCCTCCCCAAGACTATTCCAAGCCTTGCAATGATAACCCTGGCTCCTTTTAGTTTTCCCTTTTGCGCCTCAGCTTCCCAATCCCGGGCCAATCTTGCGAGGAAATCAGAACCTGGGGGAGCGTCTTCCGATAGTTCTTCGTCTCTGGTAAATCCGTAATAGCCAACCCCCGAGGCGTTAACCAGCGTAACTTGAGGAGCTTTTCCAACCGGAATAGCGTCTACCACATAGCGAGTCGTAAGGATCCTGCTATCTCGAAGCAATCGTTTGTGATTTTCATCCCATCGTTTGTTGATTGAAACGCCGGCCAAATTTACCACAACGTCATGATCTCCGACGGTATTCTGCCAAGATCCGGGTTTCATACAATCTGCAGCCAGAAAACTAACCGAAGAGCCGAACCGTTGGTTCACCTCTGGGTGTCGGGAAATAATGGTAATTTTATGACCCTTATCGGAAAGTAGCCCGGTCAAATAGGACCCCACAAATCCGGCTCCACCAGTTATCAAAATATTCATGGCTAAACTCCCGGTTACTGATTTTATTATAATATTGTAGACATAATCAAACCGTACCTTATATAGTGACTAACCAAATTAATGCAAACAGGGACGTAGAGATATGGATTTCGGTAGAATTAGCGGCAAGAAGAGCTATTCTGACAACGGTCTTAGCTCAATAAGAATCAATGCATACAAAAGGCCTGATAATGTTGCGGTATTGTTCGAGGACATGAAGCTGACATGGGCCCAATTCTGGTCCAGATGTAAAAGGCTTGCCAACGCATATCTGAAACTGGGGCTCAAAAAGAGCGACAGGGTTCAAATATTTCTTCCAAATTGCATGGAATATCCGGAAGTTGTAATTGGTGGAAACTTGGCGGCTTTGATAAACACTGCCGGCAATTACAGGCTCACTGGGAATGAACTAGTTTACCAGTTAAACGATTGTGGCGCACGAGCAATAGTATTCAAATCGAGAGCACAATACGAAACTATAAGGGATGTGAAAAATCAGGTCGGTAGCCTGGAATACCTG
>JBMFSZ010000036.1:0-15056 GCA_049967315.1 Desulfomonilaceae bacterium | reverse complement strand
GTGGCAGCGGATGGCTCGATATTCAAACTCTCGAAACATGTCGATACAATTCGGGATGAGGACGGGAATGTCCTGTACTGTGTTGGAACGGGCCGGGACATCTCAGGAGCCGGGAAGTCGAGTTCCAGTAACAATGAAAAGGAAAAGTGGTTCCAGTTACTGGTCGAGACGATGAGTCACGGTATCGTTGCAATGGACAGGAATACTTCAGTAACCTATTGCAATAATAGAGTTCTCGAAATACTGGACCGTAACCGCGATGAAGTTTTAGGGCATCCTGCAAGCGAGTTTTTAGACGAGGAATCCAGGAAAAAGTTCAGCAAAGAGTTTACAAACCGAAGTAAGGGGCGACGAGGCCTTTACGAACTCAATCTCAAAGGTAGAGATGGCGGGAAAAAGCCGGTTTTATCATCTGCCGTGCCTCTTTATGATGATCTGGGCGAGTTTCAGGGTAGTCTTTCTGTGTTAACAGATATGCGATTACTGAAAGAGACACAGGAAACTCTCAAGACAGAGAGGGATAAATTTCATTCACTTGCTCAAGCGTCTCCGTTTGGGCTCGTAGTAGTGGCCAAAGATGGAAAGTTCGAATACATCAACCCCAGGTTTGTCGATTTATTTGGATATGACTATTCAGATCTTCCAGATGGCCGGGCGTGGCGTTCGTTGGCTTTTCCGGATGAGAAATACAGAACGGAGGTGCTCAAGGACTGGATTGATGATTTGAGGAAGGCCAAACCTGGAGCCATCCGCCCGAGGGTTTACAAGGTAAGGTGCAAAGATGGGTCGGACAAGATAGTCCATTTTAGGCCGGTCCGCTTGGTCACAGGCCAGGATTTGATGACCTGTGAGGATGTCACCGCATATTCAATCGCAAAAGAAGAACGCGAAAAAGCGTATTCGATTCTGGAATCGGCTCTCGAATCAACGGTGGAGGGAATACTGGTTGTTGATCGGAACAGACGTGTAACAGCGTGCAACCGAAAATTTCTCGACATTTGCGGACTTACGGGTGACATCGCTCCAGGGTCTCCAGTTGAACAACTACGAGCGTATCTATTGCCAAAATTGGTCGATCCAAACTCTCATGAGATGAAAGCAATTTATCTTTACGAGCACCCTGAAGAAGAATCGTACGATGTAATCGAATTCGTGGATGGACGCATCATGGAGCGGCATTCGAAACCACAAAAAATTGGTAATGATATCGTTGGACGAGTTTGGAGTTTTCGTGATGTCACCCACAGAATAGAACTTGAAAGACATCTGGCTGAAGCCATAGAAGATTTAAAAGCCTCAAACAACCGAATCAGCGCGCTGCTAGGCTGTGCAAGGGTGGCGCTTGAAAGCGAAGATTTCAGGCAGGCCGCCCAATTTATTGTCGATTCATGCATGGATATTATAGGGGCCGAGTCAGGTCATATCACGGTCATGGACCCTAACGGCGAGGACCATTATCTGATTTGTTCCCGGTCCGAGGGCCTGGTTTCCAACCTGGATTTTGCTCAACCTATTCGTGTGACAGGTCTTCACCATTATGTTTATCAAAACAGAAAATCAGCATACATAAACCGGCTCGGGAACGCGGAAAGTTCCATCGTATTACCGGAGGGCCATGTTCCCCTGAACAACATCCTATTGGCGCCACTTGTTGTGAAAAACAGGACTCTCGGCTTCCTCGCCCTGGGAAACAAGGAAGGCCGGTTTACCTCCGAAGATCAGGACATCGTGGAGAATTTTGCTGAAATAGCCGCAATTAGCCTCTTGAAGCGTCAGATGGCTCAAAAACTTGAAGAAAGCGAAGAGCGATACAGGATGATTTTTGCGAACTCTCCTCTGGGTATAGCTCATTTCGACAAGGATGGTGTAATTGTCGATTGCAACGACCAGTTCGAACGAATAATGGGGGCCACGTACCGTTGTCGACCTTATTTTGACATGTTGAGGAATCTCAAGGATCCAAGAATGGCGGAAGCCGTTCATGCTGCCATAGCGGGTCAAATCAGCCATTTTGAGGGGGACTATGTTTCGGTCAAGGGACAAAAGCTCACGCCGTTGAGAGCGACTTTCAGTTCGATCAAATCGGAGGACGGAACTTTTCTGGGGGGCGTGGGTATATTTGAAGACATCAGTAACCTGAAAGCAGCCGAAAAGGCTCTTTTGCAGACAGAAAGAGTCAAGGCTGTGGCCGGTCTTGCAGCTGGTGTGGCCCACAATTTTAACAATCTCCTTCAAATATTGATGGGTAACATAGAGTTGTCACTCATGGATCTAACAGCAGGCAGGCATGAAAACCTTCTTACTTCACTCCGCCAGATGCGTGACAGCGTTAGACTGGGAGCGGAAACGGTAAGGCGGCTCCAGACCTTTGCCAACGTGAGGCAGGAGAGTGACCAGGAAGGCGGCAAAAGATTCGACATATCAGACCTGACCCACAAGGCGTTGGAGATTTCCGATCCATCCTGGACAAACAGTTCGGACAGGCGCCCAGCTAAAATAAACGTCAAACAGGATCTTCAAAAGGGGCTGTTTGTTCGGGGTCGGGATGATGAGATTCTGGAGGTTCTCATAAACCTTATTAAAAACGCTGGTGAGGCTTGTCCAAATGGTGGGGAGATCACGGTAGCCAGCCATTCTGAAGATGGGAACGCAGTGGTCACGGTTCATGACACTGGCATAGGTATCGCAGATAAAGATTTGAAGCGGGTCTTTGATCCGTTCTGGACAGCAGCGAAAACCAATATAGGCACCGGCTTGGGTTTGGCTCTGAGTCACGGGATAATCAAGGCTCACGGTGGCCACATAAAGGTCTCAAGCAAACTCGGAGTAGGAACGACCTTTACAGTGACCCTTCCTTTGGTCCAAGGGGACACGGTGGCGCAGGAACAACCGGAACCCGAATCAGACGGCGCCGCAAAGAATGTTCTGGTCGTAGATGATATGGAACCTATAGTGGAAATGCTTTCCGAGATCATGGTCCAGATCGGTTATAACGTATATACCGCAAAATCGGGTGAGGAGGCCATTGAGATCTACAATAACAATCCCATCGACATCGTAATATGTGACCTTGTCATGCCTGGCATAGACGGGTGGAAAGTCGGTCAGGCGATTATGTCAATTTGCAGCGCGAGGGGTGTAAATAAGACACCGTTTGTTCTTTTAACAGGGTGGGGAGGTCAGGCCATGGAACAGGACCTGATACGCAAATCCGGTGTGGATGTTCTTCTCGAAAAGCCGATAGATGTAAAGAGGCTCATTGAAACTGTCGACAAAATATGGGCATCGGCTAAGAATTGACCTGCAATAGCTCGAAATGTTAGCTCTGGGTTTTGGTTTAGGAATTTTAGCAAGGGCTTGAAAAATCTAAAACCACCAGCGCAATATCGTCGGCAGGGGGATTGTCATTTCCAAATTTCATGAGTGAACTCACGATGGTGTCGGCTATCTCATCTGCTGAACATTTCGTCAAATCGGTTACGAGCCCCGTTAGTCGCTCGATGCCATACAACTCGCCGATCTCGCTAGCATATTCCGTCAGTCCATCAGTATAGAATATGATTTTATCCCCATTTGACAGAGTCTTAATCTCCTCTTCAAACGGGACTACGCCTCCCATTCCTACGATTGAACCTCCTTGTTCCAGAAGCTCTATCTGTCCATCGGAGCGAAGGAGCAGAGGCGCTGGATGTCCGGCGTTGCAGGAAAGCAATGTGGATTCACGATGGTTCAACACTACATAACTCATCGTGAAATACTTGTCGAATCTCTCTATGGGATAATTAAAATCAAGCGCTTCAAGAACTTTTTTCGGGAACGCCAGATCTGTCTCAGAGCAAGAGGAACGTAACCTGTTCGGATCACAGAAATAGCCGGTAGTCGGGCTAAGCATTTGGGAAACCGATACAGTGACCATTGCGGCGGGAACACCGTGGCCACTTACATCAATCATGTAAATTACAATCCTGTCGTTGTCGAGTTCGAATACGTTATAGATATCTCCACCAACCTTTTCGCACGGGATGAACCGGGCAGAGAACTGGCAGCTTTCAACATTGGGGAATGATACAGGCAAAAGGCTCTTTTGTATTTCACCGGCAGATTCCAGATCTTCGTCCAGATGACGCTGTTTTTCAACTAACCACAGGCGTTGTGTCTCCATTTCGGTCATATCGTCCACAACGACAAGAACCATCTCTTCGCTTCGATATGTCAAATATATGGACGAGAACCTGAAATGCTTGTTGATCTTTTGACCTTCAATATAGAAATTTCTGTTCAACAAGGCCTTAAAAGTGGCAACGTTATTAACAAAGGCCCTAAAGAGGGATTCCCGCAGGATACAACCGCTGCAATTTGAGGTTTTGCCGCATAACTGATTTTCGTCTACGGCAAAGGAGCATCCCAGTGCGTTCCCACAGAGTTTGTTTACCAGCTCTGACTCGGGTTTTGAAAATAGCTTTTTGAAGGAATCATTGAACTGCTGTACCCGGATATTCTTGTCCACTAGGAAAACCGCAGACGTAATATTATCCAGCAGGAGGTTCAGGAACTCGTTGGATTCTTTCAGGTTGCAAAGTTTTATTGGCAAGGAATCATACCCCATCAGGGATTGTAGATTATTTATAAGTAAAGGCTGTTTAGGATAGCAACAATTTTCATGTGAAATTGGTTTTCGGGAAGGGCCATTTTCAAGTTTTGTGACTGATCGCGCGGAGGTTGTCAATTTTCAACGGTTATGGCAGATTGACCCCGCCGCAATTGTTCGACTGCAAAGGAAAGGAGTTGCTAATGAAGTCTAGAAAATTTTTTCCTCTTTTCATTGGTGTCATGATCCTGCTGACAGGTATTTTTGCGCTTGCCGCAGGTGACAGTTGGGTAGTGGTCAAAGACAAGGACAATGTACCCAAAGTTGTTCAGTCTGCCGAAAAGACTGCCAATACTGTAGCCGGGCCATTTACTTCCAAAGAACTGGCGGATGAAGCCCTGGCGAAAATTTATCCCAAAAGCGCAACTGAGAGACTCAAAGAAAAGGCTTCTGAAGGAATCGAAAAAGTCAAGTCTGAGGCGGCAAAACTGAAAGCAGAAGCTGAAAAGCTCAAGGAAAAAGCTTCTCCGGGTATCGAGAAAGCCAAAAGTGAAGCTGAAAAATTGAAGGAAAAGGCTGAGCAGGGCATCGACAAAGCAAGGGACATGATCCAGGATTATTTACCAAAGAAATAGAGCTTACGGGAGGGGGCCAAAGCCCCCGCTCCGATAATTCGATCCGGTTTCCGTTCATTTTTCAGATCTGGACAGGAGACTCATCACGGTGTCTACCTTATCATTGAGTGCGGCCTGCCTGCCTATCATGATCCTTTGAGCCGCAGGTGGCCCGGCTCCGTGCATGGATTCAACCAGATAGCCGACAGCCCCAGCTCCAATCGTAAGGTTCTCAATCAGCCTTAAAACTTTCATGCGATCCAACACCTCGAACCTGGGATTGGCTGCAAGATATTTTCTGATGTAGGGCCCGACCTCGGGGTCGTTCAGGTCCGCGGCGGAAGGCATCGTACCCAGTAGGCCACCGGCTACGTCGGTCGCAAGGCGGGCAATCTCGTATGGGAATCGGGTTACGTTAAGTTTACAGACGTTTGCCAGCAACAAATCAACCTGATAATTGCCGGCAGGGGTTGGGACACCCTGACTCGAGCAGGCAACGCCACAGCAATAAAGTGTCTCGTTCAGGTGGATCATCTCGACGATTTTTTCTCTCACGTGAGAGGCTTTTTCCACTCCGTTCATGCGTGCGATCAACTCCGTCGCGCCGATAAGCACATCTCCAACTCCCACTTTACATCCGCCGTAACTCTGACGATGGTACGACGCGAAACGCTCCACCAGAGTTCCGGCGAAATCCACCTGCCCATCGAGGAATATGCGTTCTTCAGGAACAAAAACGTCCTCAAAGACAGTCATGACTTCCTGCCCGCCGAATATGGGATTACCGACGTCAAACGTATCAGGTTCAAGTTTTCGTGTGTCGCTTGCCTGTCTCCCGTAAATATACCGAATCCCGGGAGCGTCTATGGGAACCGCGCAACATATGGCCCAAGGCTCTTCGCCGGGCCGCATGCTCATGGTGGGCATGACAAGGATTTCATGGGAATTTAGCATTCCTGTCTGGTGGAGTTTTGCTCCACTAATTATTACACCGCCCGGTTTTCGGTCTTTCACTCTCAAGAAGAGGTCCGGGTCCAACTGATCCTTTGGCCGTTTTCCCCGATCACCCTTTGGATCGGTCATTGCTCCATCTACTACCAGGTCTTCTTTCTGAATCCATGTCCAATAGTTACGGAAACGATCATGAAACTGAGATCCATGCTTGCGGTCACAATCGAAAGTCGTACTGTAGATCGCGTTGGCCGCATCCAACCCGACACAACGCTGGAAGCAGCAACCTGTCATGGCTCCGCAATATCGCTGCATTTTTATCTTTTTGACGAGGTCTTCGGCGCTTTGGTGAAGGTGGGTAAATCTGTTTACCTCGTCTTTGCACAAGTGTGAAACAGCCCGTAGCATCCCCTGACTATCAGGATTGTGAGCCGCGTCGTACGTAAAAGCGACTGCCTGACGGGAGGGGGTTACAAGCGGATGTCTATCTGTTTTGGTGGCCTTTTCGCCCATTAGGTGGGCCTCGATCTTAATTGCTTTCAATGATTCAAGATACTGATCACCGGTTTTCATGGCTATTATCTTCCTCCTCACTACCAATTTGATGCTCGAAATTTTGTCACCCCGAAAACTGTCCTCCCCATCTTGAAAAATCTCCTGAAGGACCACTTATTGCCGTCACAAAGCTGGCCATGGTTTCCGTGTAAGGCCCGGGCAAAAACAATTTCGTTCAGCATCGATGTTCTATATTTTCCGCCACGGTAAGTTGAACAGGAACCTGGATTACCGTCCCTCGCAAACCATAGACACTCAGGAAATCCTCTCTAAGTTCATCACGAAACCGTGGATCAGCTATAGCTATTAGCGCCTCCGCCCGTTGACGAACGGTTTTCCCTTTGAGTGAAGCTATCCCGTGCTCTGTTACGACGTATGCCACGTCATTTCGAGAAGTAGTGACGGCCTGTCCCCTATCCAATGCGGCCACAATACGTGATGCTTTGCCGTTAGCCGCTGTAGACGGCATGGCTATGATGCTTCGGCCGCCTTTGGACTGATTCGCGCCCCTGACAAAATCGACCTGACCACCGACACCACTGAATTGCTTTGGGCCAAGGCAGTCGGCTGCCACCTGACCCTGGAGGTCCACTGAGATTGCGGAGTTGATTGACACCATGTTGTCGTTCTTGGCGATTATATATGGGTCATTAGTGAAGTCTACAGGGTGGGATTCCATTAATGCGTTGTTATCCAGCCATTGATAAAACTTTTTTGTACCCATTGCAAAAGTAATAACAGCCTTCCTGGGTCTAAACGTTTTCCTTTTGCAGGTAATGACACCGGCCTCCGCCAAATTCATTACACCGTCGGAAATCATTTCTGAATGAATACCGAGATCCGTCTTGTCGCCAAGAAAACTCAACACGGCGTCAGGCAGGGCTCCGATACCGAGTTGTAGACAATCCCCATCGCGAATTAACGTCGACACGTTGCTTCCGATGGCCTTTTCCAATTGTCCCAAAGTAGGGGGATTAAGCTCGATGAGCGCCTCTTCGGTCGGAACGAAATAGTCGATGTCCGTTACATGCAGATAGGAGTCCCCTGCAATCCGCGGCATATTGGGGTTCACCGCAGCGATGACGGTCTTTGCGCTAAGGGATGCCTGTTTTGTGTAATCTACGGATATGCCGAGGCAAACAAAACCCGACTTGTCCGGAGGAGATACTGTGATGAGCGCCACGTCCACAGGCAGAAGGTTATCTCTAAATAAAAGCGGGATCTCGGAAAAAAAGCAGCAAGTGTAGTCGCCTCGTCCTTCGTGAATTGCCTGTCTACTTGTACTGCCAACAAAAAGCGAGTTGTGAGTAAAGGATTTTGAGTATTCCGGTCGGCAATACCGAGCTTTACCCATGGATACCATATGGACGATTTCCACGCCTTCGAGTTCCCCTGCACGGTCGACCATCGCTTCTACAAGGCATGTCGGTTCACCGCATGCGTGTCCTTGAACGACCCGATCTCCCGATCGTATGACCTTTACCGCTTCTTGTGCCGGGAGCACGCGCTGTTCATAATAGTTCTTCCAATTCATTAACTATTCTCCTTGCCCTAAAAACCGCTCCTCAAAAATTCTCTGGCCATGATCATCGCATACGGTTACTCCGCGACATCATGCAAAACCCAAGCTGAGTCCTGTGGAGTGTATTGCATGCCTCACCAAATTTTGGCAGCTCCAACACCAGCCGAATCAGGGTTTAAAATTAGCCGGCAGGCGGAAATAAGGAAGCCCCATCGTCCCTCGTTAAACGGCCAAGTATTTCTTCTGTATTGAGTCCTGACTCTTAAACGCTTGTATTGTGTCAGTGTATACGACGTGTCCTTTGTCAATCACAACCACACGGTCTGAGACCGCCTCAGCAAATCTGATGTTCTGCTCTGACAGCAGTATAGTGGTGTCAGACTGCTTAAGCCCCATTACAAGTTCCTTCAAAACCGTTACAATTACTGGTGCCAAGCCTTCTGTAGGCTCATCTAAAACCAGCAGGTCAGGGTTACCCATCAGGGCTCTGGCTATCGTCAACATTTGCTGTTCTCCGCCGGAAAGAGCGCCTCCAAATCTGTCTTTACAGCGATGGAGTATCGGGAATCTTTCGAGAACGGTATCCATGGTCCAACGGCCCGTTCTGCCCGATATATTTCCAAGTTCCAGGTTTTCCTGAACAGTTAATGGCGCAAAAATTCGACGATCTTCCGGTACGAATCCCATTCCCATACGGGCCATCCTGAATGATGGCATTCCTGAGCAATCCCGACCCTTGAAAATAACTTTTCCAGTTTTTGGAGGAGTAAGCCCCATTATGGATCTGAAGGTAGTTGTCTTCCCGGCCCCGTTTCTTCCCATCAGGCAAACTGTTTCCCCTGGCGCCACCCAAAAGCTAACCCCAAAAAGGATGTGGCTCCGGCCGTAAAACGTATTTATACCGTCCACTTCAAGGATATAGTTCAAAGTACATCCTCCCCGAGATACGCCGTAATCACTTCCGGATTGTTCCTAATTTCTTCAGGTGTTCCTTGAGTCAACAATCTCCCCAACTGGAGGACCCTAACCGTTTGCGCGATGCCAAAGACCGTGTCCATGTCGTGCTCGATGAACAATAGAGTGAGATCAAATTCTTTCCAGAGTTTTTGAATGAGCTTTCGAGTCAATAGTCGTTCTTCAGGAGACATTCCCGCCGTCGGTTCATCCAGTAGAAGAATTTTGGGCTCAATTCCCAGGGCGATTCCAATATCCAGAAGTTTCTGATCACCATGAGCCAGTTCAAACGCCGGCCGTCCAGCCTGTTTCTCCAGCCCCAGGCTTTCAAGAATGCTAAATGCTTTGTCAGTAGCCTTTGAAAAACTCGGAACACTTCTAAAGGTTTTTCGGGTCAGGTTCATTCGAGAAAGGCATGCCACACGGATGTTGTCCAATACTGACTCTTCAGGGAAAAATGATGTGACCTGAAAGGCCCGCCCCACACCCCTGGACACGATGTCGCGTGTGCTCAACCGGGTAATGTCTTCACCCTCAAAAATTATTCTGCCACTATCCGGTTTAAGGTAGCCTGTTATTTGATTAAACAGGGATGTTTTTCCGGCTCCATTTGGTCCGATTATCGCTGATATGCTTCCCCTCTCAAGCGTAAAACTGACGCTAGAAGTTACCAGCAGTCCACCGAACGATTTAGTCACAGAATCAAGTTCTAGAATGGCTCCCATTTTAACCCCGGCTCCTCTCCGCAGACAGAAGGCGCATTCCGGCGGATCGAATCTCACCCACAAGGCCCCGGGGCAGCGCGATGACCATCGTCATCATCACCAAGCCTATGATCAGTGACCAATATTCAGTCCGTGCTCCAACATAATCCTGAATAATTATGATTACGGCGGCGCCAACAAACGGGCCGAAGAACTGTCCAATGCCGCCTATGACGGCCATTAGTATCACTTCTCCTGAGGTCGTCCAGTACAACATGTCAGGATGTATTGAATTATCCGCTCCAGCCATAAGGGCTCCAGCCAATGCGGCGAAAAAAGATGAAATCACATAAACGCGAAGCTGATTGCGCCTGACTCGTCGCCCAAGGAACCTAATTCTTTCTGGATTTTGACGAATGCAGCGCAAGGTAAGCCCGAGCGGTGAATTGACCAAACGTTTCAAGACCAGTATTGAAAGAGCGACTAACGCTAGTGTGAACCAGTAGTAAACACGATTGTTTCCGAGCAGCCCGGGTGGCATAATGCTCTGTATCCCGTCATCTCCACCCGTAAAGTGATACCATTTCAGGGCGACCTGCCATGCCAGTTGGCCAAACGCCAGCGTGAGGACGGTGAAGTAGACTCCACTGACACGAATGACCAGGAGCCCTAAAAGGATCGCAAGTATTATGGTTACAATAAGCCCTAAAACAACAGACGGCAGGAACCATGAGGCTCCCACATTTTTTACCATCAGACCTACTGTGTAAGCCCCAATTCCATAATAGAGCGCCTGACCAAAAGATAACATCCCGGTGACTCCAAACAACATATTGAAAGCCACGGCGAACATTCCCCAGATCAGGATGTGGGTAGCAAGCATCAAATGATATTCGGAACTATCGACTATCGGGGCCAGCCCGAAGATCACAAAAAAAAGAGTCCAAGAGCCGAATTCCTTAATTCTTTCAGTAGGCTTCATTGGCGCTATACCTTCCTGATCTTGCGAGACGCAAAAAGACCTTCGGGTTTAAAAATCAGGGTCAACGCCATTACCAGATAGCTAAACAGGGAAGCCCAATCAGGCGCAACGGCGATCGCGAAAGAGTTTACTTCGCCCAAAAGCAAGGCTCCAAGCCAGGCGCCCCAGAAATTACCCATTCCACCTATAACCACCACGATCAAAGAGTCGATTATGACTTCAATGCCGGCGCCGGGAGACACGGACCGTAAAGGAGCGGCCAATGCTCCGGCAAAACCGCCCATGGCCGTTGCGATTCCAAATACGGTTGTCATGGTGAGAGGAACGTTGATCCCCATGGAACCCAGCATTTCCCTGTCCAGCGCAGCGGCTCTCGCTATTCTTCCGGGGCGAGTACGGGAAAGAACTAGCCAAGCCACGACAACAACTAAAATTCCTATTCCGATAATCGCAAGGTTGTATGAGGGCACAGTCAAACCGAAAATGGACACTGCCCCTCTAAAACATTCGGGTCGCTGGAGGGACTTGTACTCTGTACCCCATATCAACTTGACGAGATCATCGAAGATTAGGATGAAAGAATAGGTTAGCAGGATCTGAAATCCGCCTTCTTCAGCGCGACCATAAATCCTGCGAAGGAATGTCGCTTCTGCGACCATGCCGAGGACCCCCGTTCCCACGGCTGCAACCAGCACTGAAAGCCAGAAATTGGCATGGAAGCTGGAAACAACCTGAAAGGCCAAATAGGCCCCTATCATGTAAAACGAGCCGTGGGCGAAGTTAAAAACGTTGCCCACGCCAAAAATGAGAGTGAGTCCGCTGGCAACAAGAAAAAGGAGTGTCGCCATCATCAACCCACTCAGAAATTGCATGAAAAAGAAGGAAAGGTCCATTTGAAAAGCTCTCGGTGGGACGGCCCGGAACAGAACTTCCCGTCATCCCTGGTCAGACGTTCCTTAAGTCTATTTCTTTTTAAGATGCTCTAAATAGTCGGCCGGTGGAAGCAATTCTTCGGCTTTGTAGACTTTCCACTTTCCCAGCATCAATTTTGCCGGTGGAAATTTGTCATTCGGTTCAGTAACCCCAATAGCCTGTTCCTGTACAATTTGATGGGATTTGGGGTCAATATAGGACGTGAAGCCTTCTGGATCCTCTGGAAGTTTGATTTTCATGCCTTCGAAAGCTTTTACCAAGGCTTCGGTATCATCAGGATTGCCGACTTTTTCTACGGCTTGAGCTATTGCATAGATCCCCGTGTATGCGCCTTCGGCTGCATAAGTCGGGTAGCGTCCAGTACGTTTGAAAAACTTGTTGACATATTCCCGGTTGAGTTTCGTGTCAGGCCAGTTATTATGATGACGACCGCTCAACACCAGACCCTCCGGAAGCTCTGAGCCCATAGCGCTCATAAGTTCGTAATTCCCTCCGCCATCAGGGGAAAAAAACAAGGTCTTTGAAAAAAGGCCATATGGTTTAGCCTGCTTAATAAAGGCTACAGTATCACCACCCCAGAATCCCGCTACTAGTATGTCTGGCTTTTCGTTGACTATAGTGCTGATAAAAGCCGTGTAATCGGGGGCGAAAAGCTTGGGCCAGTATTCGCCAACAACTTTGTATTTTACCCCGAAACGGTCAAGGTTATACTTAAGTTCATTCCATTGATCATGTCCGTAAGCATAGTCAGGGCCAATGTAGGCTATTGTTTCCCACGGCTTGGTTTCTTTCAATTCCTTCAGGTACTTGGCTCCTGCCGCCATTGATTGAAACGTGTTATTGGAGACTCTGAAGTAATATGGCTGAAGTTTGTCGGTGGTGAGCTGGGTAGACGCATGGTCGGTTCCGATAAAAATCTTTTTGTGTTGTTTGGAAACTTCAGTGAGCGCCAAACCAACAGCGGAACTAACTACACCGAAAAGAAAATTGACTTTGTCCTGAGTTATGTAACGCTTGGCTACCATAACGGAATAGTCCGGTTTAGCCTTGCTATCGGTATTAATCAATTCCATCTTGTAACCCTTGACTCCACCTTTGGAATTGATTTCATCGATAGCCATTTCCGCTGCGGCAACGGAGTCTAGCCCATAAATGCCAGGCCTACCCGTCATAGGGTACAGGGAGCCGATTTTGATTACCTTTTGCTCCGCGCCTGCCGGAAAAGAAACAACAACGCACACGAGTAGGGCTAGCGCAGCCCATAGACAGGATTTGCGTGTTAGCATGGATCTACCCTCCTGAATCTTCAGTTTGTTATGAACCACGGTTGTTCATTGAGCAACAAGCATGCCACAATTGGGTATCAAACAGCTATAAAGAAGTTGCTGAAAATCGGGGGCGCTGTCGATGATGGTTTGATATTGCAGATATGCAATACAGGACAGGAAGTCACGAACAATATTGGTATTGTTATCCTGGCGGGACAGGCGTACAGCATTTGTTGCGAAAGTGCAATATTAATGCGTTATTGCATTCTGTTTCGATATGCCAAGCTTTACCATCTTTCGCCATAATGTTGTAGGATGGATTCCCAGAGAACGCGCAGCCGTACCCAGGGTCTTGTGACGAGCCAGAGAGCGAGCTATAAATCTGCCTTCGAATTGGTTAATGGCTTCGTCCAGAGTTATTCCATCATTGAAAACGTCGACATCGGCATTGGCTGGTTCTCTCAGTTCCGCAGGAAGGTCGGACAGCGAAATCAGACTGCCCTCACTCATGACCATCATTCGTTCCATAATGTTTATCAGTTCACGCACGTTCCCAGGGTAATTGTAGCGCATGAGCCTGTCCATCACGGCCTGATCGAGACGTTTGGCGCAACCCGACGACTTGTTGAATTTTTCGAGTCTGTTTAGCGCTAGTGCGGCAATGTCGTCCCGTCTGTCCCGTAGTGGGGGCACACGAATCGGAATCACGTTGAGACGATAATATAGGTCTTGCCTGAAAAGTCCCTGCTGAACCATATTCTTTAGGTCACGATTGCTAGCTGCGATAATTCTGACATCAACGGAGATCGGTTTTGTGCCCCCGAGACGGGTGAACACCTTTTCTTCGATCACCTGCAAAAGCTTTGCCTGCATATGTAGTGTTAATTCGCCGACTTCGTCAAGGAATACGGTTCCTGTGTGGGCGACTTCTATCAGACCCGCCTTGCCTTCTGGATTTGCGCCAGTGAAAGCGCCTTTAGCGTAACCGAAAAGCTCACTTTCGATCAGAGATTCAGGTATGGTTCCGCAGTTGATTTTGATAAAAGGCATCTCTTTTCTTGGACTGATGGCATGAATAATTCCGGCGAGCATGCTTTTGCCTGCGCCGGATTCACCGTAAAGTAGGACCGAGGCGTCAACTGCCGCTACTTTAATCGCTCTCTGAACTGTCTGAACCATGGAACTGCTTTTTACCACCATGTCCTGCAACGCGTGCTGGAATTTTTCCTGTTCCACCAGCTCCTGGTAATAGCGTGAACTCAGACGGCGACTCTCTTCGAGTTGGGCTTTTACTTCGTTGAGCAGCGTCATGTCCCTGACGTTGGTCACTACAAGCGTTATCCTGTTTTCATCGTCAAAAATGGGGGTCCCGGTGACCAGCATATGTTTGTCTCCCTTGATCTTCTGCATTATGGTCACCTGGCCTCGACGTTCCAGGACGTCGAGAGTAACGGAATGATCCAGAACACCATCTTTGACCAGATCCATCATGTTTCGACCGATGATGTCCTCCCGTCGAAGTCCAGTAATCCTTTCGTAAGCGCTGTTGACTCGAATGGTGTTCGCCTTGCCGTCCGTGATGTACAGTCCGTCAAAAGATGATTCGAAAATGGCTTCCAGTTGCCGATGAAGTTTCCTGTATCCTTGCAGACCAGAAATCATAGCCTCGTATTCAGAGATATCCTGGAACACGCTTATGACCCCCACAATTCTTCCACCAGCGACAATTGGGTCTCGGTTTGCGATGATGGTCGTGTGAGGTAGGACGATTTTTTTCCCGATCTGTGAGGATCCGGTTTCCAGAATACCTTTCAAATCAGGCCATGTTTCTGGTAGAACTTCCGAAAAATGACGACCAACGTGGCAACATTCTTCATCGTCGAGCAAACGCCTGGCCGCCTTGTTGTACACCTCAATGATTCCCTGGCTGTCTATGATGACTATTCCGTTGTGGGAAGCGTCCAGGATGTCAGCCCAAGGCAGTG
>JBMFSZ010000035.1:0-15327 GCA_049967315.1 Desulfomonilaceae bacterium | reverse complement strand
AGCAAAGCGCTGTTGTCGATTAAGGAATGGACGTTCATGACATCAAGTTTGGTCAATGGGATACGTTGATTGGTTCTTTCATAACATGCGTTGTGGCCGCTTTCATTATAATTGCCACAGGAGCTGTCCTGTATTATCACGATCCTCGCATAATTATTGAAGACGCCAAACAGACAGCCGAAGCCATTGTTCCCTTACTACCAGGTGGCCAAGGTGACCTGGCCAGAAGGTTATTCGCTATTGGTCTTTTCGATGCAGGTTTTCTGGGGGCGCTGTGTATCTCTCTCTCTTCATCTTGGGCCGTGGGTGAGGTATTTGGTTGGGCGCACTCGTTGAATCAAAAGGTTAAAGACGCTCCCTGGTTCTATTTGCTTTATCTTTTCATGTTATTTTCCGCCGGCGCAATTGTCTTGATTCCTGGGGCCCCACTGGTAGCAATTACTATGTTCGTTCAGGTAATAGCGGTGACATTACTACCTGCTGCTCTCATATTTTTGCTTTTGCTTCTCAATGACAAGTCTGTAATGGGTGAGTTTGTTAACACTCGCTGGCAAAACATAACCAATTGGGCCATTGTCATTGTTGTCACATGCATGTCTACTCTTTTGGGTGTACAAACACTGTTCCCGAAGCTTTTTGATTGATACCGGAGGGATCATTATGCCAGCCTTAAACAGTAAATCTTCAAACGCCAAAGCTCAGTTGGGAAATGATGTTGAGCGTCATTTCATATATTTCTCCGAATTGATCAAGAGGCCAGTTTGCAAGGGAAAGATAAAAGACAGACTTGGTAAACTTACTGATCTTGTGTTTTCTTTGGGGGAACCTTACCCAAAGTGTGTAGGATTATATATCGAACACGGATGGGGCAAGCCAACGGAATTTGTACCTTGGGAAAACGTTATAAAGATTGAGAGCGACGCAATTTTTGTTGCTCCTCCTGATGGTGATGACCAATACCCTCCTTTTGTTGACCAACCAGGTTGGATTCTCCTCAATGAGCATTTAATGGGTCGTACCATTCTCGACATTGATGATCGCAGGATTGAAGTCGTTAACGATGTGTGCCTCGTAAAAAATCTGGGCAAACTGCTGCTGGTCGACGTGGACCTCTCATTCAATGGTTTTCTTCGTAGAATAGGATTGGGCAGATTCCATTGGATAAAAGACCATCTCGTATCGTGGAAATATGTACAGCCACTGTCAGTTGAAGATGCTGTTTCCAAAGACCAACTTTCCCTGTCCCTGACTCGAAAGGAGTTACTGGATCTGCCCAGCGAAGATCTCGCCGATGTCCTCGAAGAACTCTCAGGTCATGAACAGCAGGCTGTATTTACGTCCCTCGATTCGGAGAAGGCAGCGGAGACCCTTATGGAAACGGAGCCTAGAGCTCAGCGTCAGATCATTGGAAATCTTCGACGTGAAAAGGCCAGAAGTGTTTTTTCCGAAATGACAGCGCATCAACTGGCAGAGCTTTTCTCTGTAATACCTCATGATCAGGTTAGACATTTGTTGAGGTTGTTGCCTCGGGAAAAGGCCGAACGCGTGTCAGCCATTCTAGCTGAAGACGAAACTACTGCTAGAAGCATTCTCTCTGAGGATTTTGTGGCTGTGTCCGCAGGAGCGCAGGTAGGGGAAGTCTTATCTTCCATTAAGAATTCGTCTTATGAACCTGGGAGTCTGTCTTATGTCTACGTGACCAATGAAGACAACGTGCTGATAGGCGTTGTTGATCTGCGTGAACTGGTTCTTGCGCCCGATGACACAAAAATCGGCGACATAATGATAGGCCCCGTGGTCTCCGCCGAAGAGAATCACGAGCGCAAAGACCTAGCCGAACTATTTTCCAAATATCACTATCGCATGATCCCAGTGGTAGACGAACATGATCACATGCTGGGAACCATTCAATACAACGACATAATGAAGGGTCTGGAAACCCGCTGATGAGAAAAAGGAGACAACCATGGGCCGAATTCAAATGACAAGATCAACCCGACTAGCGCTTTTTTTTCTACGAATCTACTTGATAGCGCTAGTTGCGCTTATTTTTTTTAGATTTATAAAGGAGTTTATTTGACTGGGCGTTCATGATTGACAGAGGCTCTACAATGTCTTACCATCAAAAAAGGTTGCAAAAATCCAGTACTTGAAAACAAGGAGGTCCACATGGGCGTTCCAGCTCCGACTGAATTACTTCTGATTCTAGGCATAGTTCTCGTAATTTTCGGTGGAAAACGTATACCAGAGATAATGGGTGGTCTAGGCCAAGGCATAAAAGTCCTGAAAAAAAGTCTCGAACAGGATGACGAACCCCCACAACGTACTCAGGCTACGTCGACACAAATTCCCCCTCAGGAAGCTAAAAACGTAGAGTCGGGTGGTGTGAGAGCAGACGCTAAATAACTTACCAGGTGGCGTCAATCAATTCACTGGCGCCAAACTGATTTTTCAGTTAAAAGCCAGATAATAGATGTAACCGGATTGTGTATGGAAACTATTCAAGGTTGGATTGTTTCGTATGGATATGTGTCAATTGTTTTTCTATTGATGTTGGGCATCGTAGGAGCCCCTTTCCCCGATGATCTCATTCTATTGTTTGCAGGCTACCTGGTTTCAGTCGGCTACATGAAATTAGAACCAACCATAGCGTCAGCCTGGGTTGGAAGTCTGCTTGGGATTAGCTGCAGTTATGGGGTCGGACGTTTTTTTGGATTTCCGATCGTTGATCGTTACGGTTACCTCATCAGGGTCACATCGAAAAGGTTCGATCAATTCAGTTGCTGGTATAATCGCCTGGGGAAATGGGGACTGCTCTTCGGATATTTTATTGCCGGAGTTCGACACTGGACTGCCTTCCTTGCAGGGATGTCCAAACTGAGAATGCCGGTGTTTGCGCTGTTCGCGTATACAGGGGGCCTACTCTGGTCTGTTACCATGGTTTCAACGGGTTACATCCTTGGGGAGCGGTGGTCGTCTGGAGATGGTTTGTCGATCTATGAGACCATTCTATTCCTTGTAATTGGATTAGTCATAGTCACAATATATCTTCTTAAAAACCTGTTTAAATCTGATTGCGCCTCACCTTTTTCCTGGCTATCCAGGCAGTGACCTTCCACATTATTAGGCCTAAATGAAGCTGCCAATCCTGTTAATAGTCAACGCCGCCCTTCTGGGTACATTCATATACATATTACGCAAACCTGGTCTGTTAACCAACTATTCGAATGGGAGGTTCTGGCTTACCTGGCTAGGCGTAGGGGTCATCACGCTGATGGACGAATTAACCTCAGTGTTTTACGCCCCAGCGGAAGCCTACAGGTTTATCGGTCCAGCAGCAATATTCTTTATTGCTCTTACATCCATCCTTATTCGATATTTTAGTTCCAGGCTCGTAGAGATTGCTGAAATCCTGGAGAGCCAGAAACTTTTTGGTGGCGGAGTATATTCTTTTTCATACCTGGTTTTGGGGCCAGTAGTCTCTTTTGTAGCGGTCTCCTCAATTATGGTAGATTATATACTGACAGCCTGTATATCTGCCATAAGCGCCATAGAAAACGCGACATCCTTTGTTGAAATTTCACACGTATCGAAGATCGTAATTGCGATGATTATTGTCTGGGGTATAGCGGGTCTGAATATTCTCGGGATACGTGAGAACGTCAGATTCACTTTTGGAGTCTTCGTACTGGCTGCGTTTGTCTTTGTTAATCTTATTTTGTCTGGGGTTATAGGACTCGACCATGATTCGATCGTCAGGTTGCAGGATTCCATTTTGGGCGCTACCAAACATTTGGAGAGCGGATCATTGGCTCGGGATTACGGTGCTTTTATTGCCTCGGTCGCCAGTTGCGTTCTTGCGTACTCCGGAGTCGAGTCAGTTCTTCAAACGGCAGGATTTGTACGTTCATGGAGGGAAATAGCTAACGCTTATAAGTTTCTTGCCCTGACAGTAGGAATTGTGACACCGGTCGTCGCAGCTTTGGCGTTGTCCGCTCCTATAGACTTCCATCAGCATGAAGGGGACCTTATTACACATTACGCCACTATGTTAAACGGGGCGCCATTTGGTATCAGCGTAGCCATGTTGGCGACCATAACTCTCATAATGGCTGTTAATACGGCATTTGTTGCTTCCAGTGAGCTCATGGAGCGAGTGGCCGAACGTTATGGTTTTTCGTGGTTAATCGCTACAAACCGGAGACAGTCCTTGTACCGGATACATATTATTAACGCTACATCGTTTTCGTGCATAATCCTCTTGACCGGCGGCAGCCAAATGATTCTGGCCGATATGTACGCTCTGGGCTTGCTCGCCTGTTTCACTATAAATACAGGGTCGTTAGTAATTTACCGCTACTTTATGGGCGCAAAGGGGGTTATTCATTATTACACTAACCGCTTAGGCACCATCGCTTTGTTTTTCATTTTTCTGAGCTGTTTTCTGTTTCTTGCGTGGATGAAACCTCATGGCACGGAATTGTGGGCAGTTGTGACCGGTTTAGTGCTCATTGGAGGATTGGTGGTGGCAAGAACAAGGGCCCCTGAAATAAAGGCCGTAGCTGAAACTGATAGCCACATGGACATGGTGCTTTATCTTGCTGAATCTTCAGATCCTGAAGTCCACCTGATTTTTCGCAGACCCCGGGAAGAATCCATGGAGGCCCCCAAAACTAACGAAGCTTATATCACTTTCTATAGTCCCCGGCAGGGAGCTCCGACCAAGTTGGCCTCCAACCATTTCCGTTTTGCTATTGGACAGAGGACTCTTTATCAGCACATGGTTGGTTTCCTCAAAGTAGTGGAGTACGAACTGGCCGACAGGAAAGTAGTTGTCCATTTCGGCTGGCCTTTGTCTTCCTGGCTGGACCGCATGGCAATAGGCGTAATGGTTTTCAATATTATGCGACTGCCCAAGATGTTCCCCCGTTTTGATTTCCATATTGACTATACGCATAACGAGCCTACAAACCTTTATCAAGAATCAATTAAGTAATCGCATTTTATTAAACAAACAGTTAGGGGACTACGTGACGATAGGTGGTGTAGCCCGGGTCGTCGCAAGGCATTTCACTTGACACTTCTGTTCAGTCAGGATAGATATCATCTATTCATATTATCGGTAATGGTGATATATGAAAAATCGCTAGGGCTGGAGGAACTCTTAATGGCTACCACTTATGAGCAGATGTGGAAAGATCTAGGGCTTGATCTGGTCGCCCACGACATGTTGATGCAAGTCCTTGGCGCAGGATATCAGGACATATTCCTAAGTCAACAATCCCGGCCTCAAGGCATGGACTATTTCAACTTTGTCATGAGTGAAGTCCATGGTCTTCGAATCAAGGAATTACTCGACGGGAAAAAAGAAGGTAAAAAGGTTATCGGTTCTTTTTGCGTGTTCGTTCCGGAAGAAATAGTCAGGGCTGCTGACGCGACGTTGGTTGGGTTGTGCACCGGAGCGGACTTCGCCACTGAAGAAGTCGAAAAAGTCCTTCCAAGAAACACGTGTTCGCTGATCAAGTCTGCGTTTGGCTTCAAGCTCGGAAAAGTCTGTCCTTACATTGAATCAGCAGACATGATTGTTGGCGAAAATACCTGCGACGGCAAGAAAAAGGCTTATGAGACCTTTGGGAACCTGGTTCCCAACCTTTATGTCATGGACCTCCCCCAGATGAAAAGCCCCGATGGCAAATCACTGCTAAAATCAGAATATTACAAATTCAAAGATCGCATTGAACAGCTTACGGGAATAACAATTGACGTGGCCAGGCTCAAAAATGGCATTGACATCGTGAACAGTAAACGTAGAGCGGTTCACCGTCTCTCCCAATTGCGAAAAACTGATCCTGCTCCAATATCAGGCCTCGACGCCTTACTTGTTAACCAGGTGTTTTTTTACGACGACCCTGTCCGGTTTACACAATCAGTAAACAAAATATGTGACGAGATTGAAGAACGGATCAAAACAGGTTCAGGCGTTGCGGCCAAAGGAACCCCCAGAATTCTGCTTTCCGGCTGCCCAATGGCGGTCCCAAACTGGAAGCTGCCCTGGATCATAGAAAGTAGTGGGGCGGTCATCGTGGGTGAGGAATCCTGTGTAGGAGAAAGAGGGGTGCGCAACCTTACAGCTGACACGGGCTCAACTTTGGATGAATTGATGAACGCGATTGTGGATCGGTACTTTCAGGTGGATTGCGCAATATTTACACCAAATCCAGACAGACTCGAGCACGTCAAGAACATGTCCGCCGAATATGGCGCTAACGGCATAATCCACTACGGCCTGCAATTCTGTCAACCTTATCAGATGGAAGCGATACCTGTGGAGCAGGCGCTGGAAAACTCAGGGATTCCCACCCTAAGAATTGACACGGATTATAGCATGGAAGATGTTGAGCAGCTCAAGACACGTGTCGAGGCTTTCATAGAAAGAATTCAGTAAAATCTGTCTGGATCAGGGATTTGGAGGGACCAGAGTAGAACTCAGGGACCTCCTTTCCGGTTTCATGCTTGTTCCGAAAGCCCTTTGCCATAGGAGAAGAAAGTGATCAGCACAGGGATCGACATAGGTTCCAGGTCAATCAAGATAGCGCATATGGATTGGCCAGGCGGGAAAATGTTAGCGGCACAAAGGGTAGAAACCACATTTGATCCCCTGAAACAAGTCGCAAAGTTACTCAAAGGCATAAAATGTCAAAAGCTTATCGCAACCGGTTACGGACGCAAGCTCGCAAAAGACCATTTTGGCGCTGATTCGATCACTGAAATTCAGGCGCATGCATTGGGTGGCAGGAGTGTGTTTCCAGAATGCCTTGGTATCCTCGATATTGGGGGTCAGGACACAAAAGCAATTTCGTTAGATGATAGAGGAAAAGTTCGTAAATTCGAAATGAATGACCGTTGCGCCGCAGGTACCGGTAAATTTCTGGAATTTATGGCCACGAGCTTTCAGCTGCCAATCGAAGAATTTGGAAATTTTGCTTTACAGGGTAATGAGGGACCAAAGATAAACAGTATGTGTACAGTTTTTGCCGAAGCAGAAGCTACGTCTCTAATGGCCAGAGGTGTCAGCCCCCAGGACATAGCCTTTGCCCTGCATCTTTCAGTAGTGAAGCGTTCAATCTCGATGCTGAGAAGAGTCTCTACTGCTGGCCCTATTGTATTCTCCGGCGGGGTTGCCCGAAATCCTTGCATCGTTGAACTCGTCCGCCGTGAGCTGAGTGAAGACATCCTGATCCCTTCGAATCCGGACATAATTGGGGCCCTTGGAGCGGCTCTGTATGGGCTTACCCACACGTCCTGAAATAAACCTCCCAATATTTGCGACTTCGGTGGCACGCTTTAACAGGGTATGCTACTTTTTTGTTGACTCTGTCTCGCGTGCCATGTATTAGTATTACGTGATATTGGGAATTCCACCGTATAACGGACTCAGAATGGTAAATTTCGAGATTCCGAAAGCATCGACACCGCACACATGATCCGTGTACGGACAACAATTCCCCTGCCTTGATTACCCCGGCAAATCGACTCAGCTGTGCGGTTAAACATTTCCGCGCAGACAACAAAGCTCGTGGAGACCCGCAATGGACATTGAAAAGGCCCAATTTTTTGATACGCAAGCGACAGAAGCCTGGGCAAGCGCTGAATATACAAGCCAAGAGACAGAAAGGCTTCAGCAAGCGCTACGCTATGCCGGGATATCCACCGGCATGAACATTTTTGAACCTGGATGCGGGACTGGAAGACTCACCCGGTTATTGAGCGACCAAATTGGATCACAAGGAAATTTGGTCGCCCTCGATATGAGTTCAGGTATGATCGAGGTCTGCCGGAATCGGCTAATAGCCACCAATAACGTCCGGTTAACTCTCGGAGCCATGGAAGACATCAATTTGGTCCCCGCTTATTTTGACGCTGTCGTATGTCACAATGTTTTTCATCATTTCAAGGATAAGCCCTCGATATTGCAAAAGATGGGGGATACCCTAAAGCCGGGCGGGAAATTCTTGATCCATTATTTCCTGCCATTCTCAGAGATCAATAGCCGGACCGGAAAAATACGCGACGTTATTGCCGAAGATGTGATACCTGTCTCGAGACAGATGCTATCGATGCTTTCTTCGGCAGGGTTGAAGGTTACTCGTTATTCAGACGGTAATGATGGGTATGTTTTACAGGCGGTTCGCTCTTGAGTCCGCGTGTGTCAGGGGAGCGGATCAGCTGCAGTCAGATAGCTTCTCCGATATCGAATCACTGAAATCATAGTCTGATTTCCTATTTTTCATAACAAAAGCTACCCGCCAGGAGATCATCTGCTCAACATCGCTGTCGGTCATGCCTAGTCTTTTGGGTGACGTAAGCTGATCCACGACTTCCATGAATGATCGCTGTTCGACTTCGAAGCCTAGTGTCTCGAAGAACGACTTCGCGTGCTCTGTGTCGGGAAAAGCATTTTCACTGACATCGATTCCGGTCAGTTCCATGGTTTGCCGAATTACAGCTTTTCGAATGGTATTCTGTTCCGGAAGTGTGATATCCGGTGTGATCCATGTTCCACCGAACCTGCGTAACAGGCGAAGATTGTTTTTACCTACAAGGGCCTTGTTATCAAACCACTGGTAGCGCATAAGACCTTCGTTGATGATAGTAATTGGCGCCTGCTGAAAAAAGCTTGCAGCCAAATCGATTACATTTGGGTCAAGGACGTTACCAGGCAGGAGGCGTAGATTTGGCCTGCGGTTGATCTTCCGTAGGCTCACAAGTTCTTCTATTATCTTTGTTTTTTGTTCTATCGTGCTTGGGAAATCAATTTCGACATAAGTTATATCTGCATTCTCAGTCATAAGGATTCCTCGAGGGCAAAGTCCGGAGGCAAGTTCAAGGAACTGACTGGTACGATTTTCCTGCAAAAGTTTCTGGGTCAACAAGTATCTGGCTTCAAAGAATGGGGTAAGTTTGGGGCGCTTCAACTGCTCGAGTTTTGTCCGGTCTGCCTGGTCAGTCAGACTTCTGTCAAGAATGCTGAAGATCTCCTGACAAAGAGGTATGGACGTTAAAGTTCTTCGGAAAGCCACGCCCCAGGCCGTTGGTATGACCTTCTCAAACGAAACATCAGAAACTTTTGACATGACCACCTCCAATATGAGGTACCGCCCGTAGTCAATTTTAAGGCAATCATCCTTTGCAGGCGGGCTGAAACCGAATTTCTTAAATTCCAAAGAACTTCAACGCGACCTATTTGCGTTTGGAGTCCAATTAATCTTCATAGTTTAATATGGTATCATATTTATCGAATTTGGTTACCCACCATAAAGATTTTTTAATATTGAGGCGCTGTGTCCGGGTGACCACCTCAGACATTGAAAATCATTGACATGGCCGCATGGGGCGTGTTACGCTGAGAAACCGTTAACAATTTAATTTCTAGGACGATATGGAGATATTTTATCGATTGTGAGGCTCAGCGCAGATGTTGCGGAGGGGTTGAATATGCAATGCGAAATGGACCATATAGTATTGAACGTCGAAGATGACGGAAAGATGATCGCTTTTTATTCACAGGTACTTATGTTTCCAGCCGAACGGCTTAACGAATACCGTGCTGGGAAAGTCCCGTTCCCCTCTGTGCGACTCAATGCGGACACAATCATCGACCTGTTTCCGAAAGAAATGTGGCGGAAAAAGGCCCGAATGGGGGAAGGCCGCGACAATTTGAACCACTTCTGCATGGCATTGACAAAAGAGACCTGGGAGAAACTTCTGGAGCGGCTTCAGGCAAATTCCGTTCCGATAGAGGAAGGACCTGTCCAGCGTTGGGGAGCGCATGGCAACGGGATATCGGTTTATTTCCGGGATCCGGAAGGAAATCTCATAGAGGCTAGATATTACGAAACCTAGCAAAAGCCTCCGAAAGAGCTTTCTACGCTAGTGAACATCAGGAACTACGGCAGGCGATGAGATCTATCGCCTCGTTAGCACATTGGAGATAACATGCAAAAGGACTACATCCCCAAAGTTCTGGAGTTTGTAAACGCCCTGGGGCTGACAGAAGAACCCATCGGGATGCTCTACACAAATGAAAAACCTTCAGAAGGCATTTCACCCAAAACAGGAACATTGCCCACTCTGGAGGATGAGGCTGCTCAGCGGGTAGACTGGCCTGCAATAAATGCAAACTGGATGTGTGTCATCGGCGCGATCTGGCGTGCTCGAAAAAAGAAAGCCATAGCCGTTTTTGACCGGGAACATTTTGGTTGTCTCGGTGGAGCTTTCTACCTGGGATTTCTTAAACCGCAACTGGATACCATTGCCCATTATGTCTCAACAGGGATCCCGGGAATTTTGGAAGGCGAACACTATCTTGAGTCACCTGAAGTCTCGAGGAATTTCTTTCGGACTGTGGACCCCCGCCCTGCTCCCGCCAGATTTTGTGTCTTTAAGCCGATCAGCCTGTTGGCCGAACACGAGACCCCCGAACTGGTTATATTCTTTTCGAGGCCTGAGAGCATTGCTGGGCTCAACCAGTTGGCAACCTTCGTGACGAATGATTTTGAGGCGGTCTGTTCACCTTTCGGGGCAGGATGTTCCAGTATCGTCACGTGGCCTTTGAAATATCTTGCGCAGGGAAAACTCAAGGCAGTGCTCGGAGGCTGGGATCCGTCGGATCGCAAGTTCCTTAAACCTGACGAGATCACATTCACTGTTCCATTTGAGATGTTCACGCAAATGGTCAGCCGTTGGTCTGAATCTTTTCTCAAGACAGCAACGTGGGAAGTTGTCAAAAAGAAAGCCGAACGTAGCCGCAAGGCGTGGGGCGAAACAGAAGGAAACTGATTTAATGAAAAATGCCATGGAAATATTTAAGCTGCTCCCGAGGAACAATTGCAGGGACTGCCGGGTACCAACATGTCTGGCATTCGCGGCTGCAGTATTCAAGGGAGAAAAGAATCTCGAGGAATGTCCTCATGTAGACAAAAATGTTCTGGAGATATTCAAAGACAGGAGCGCTGATATACACGAAACTGATTCTGAGGAAGATCGTGATTATGCGCTGTTGAAAGAAAAGGCCGCCGGAGTTTGTCTTGCCTCTTCCGCTGAGCGTCTTGGCGGACAGTTTTCAGGAGACAGTATCACTCTAAAGGTGCTCGGCAAGGATTTTCGTGTAGACTCTAACGCAAACATCACATCCGAATGTCATGTCCACAGATGGGTCACAACCCCGATCCTCGATTACGTGGCGTCCTGCTCCGGGAAACCACCTTCGGGAAACTGGGTCCCACTGCGTGAACTCAAGAATGGGGCGGTTTGGGCAGGTCTTTTCGGTCAACGCTGCGAAAAGCCCCTAAAACAGATAGCCGATGCGCACCCTGACGTGTTTGAATTCATGGTCCAGATTTTTAGCGCAAAACCGGCTCCGAGCGCTTTTAATTCAGATATCGCAGTAGTTTTGCATCCTTTGCCGAAATTGCCTATCCTCATTTGCTACTGGAAACCTGACGGGCCCCTGGAATCGTCGTTGAATCTATTCTTTGACGACACAGCGGAGGACAATCTGACAATTGATTCAATTTACAGGATCGTTACAGGGCTGGCTGTTATGTTCGAAAAGATTGCCATCACACATGGCCTGTGATTTGAAGTGCCGGCAAACGGCCATAATGAGGAGGAGGAGAAAGGTATTTTGTTTTGGACTCAATTTTCATGTTTTTGTATTTATTTATTGAGCCAGTGTCAAAGATCATGGCCCCAACGTCCGCCGGATTCAATGCAATTGAAGCCTGGCGCAATAATCGAAAAGCCAGTCGCCATTGATCTTTAAGCTACGGCGCTCGATCTGCGCGGTACCCAATCATTTATCCTCAATCAGACGCCTTATCCCTTCAATCAGAACATTAAAACTATGCGATTTGTTGTTCTCTAAATCGAGATGACGCGAAATAGCGCGTGAGCCTGCAACCTTTTGATAACGCTTCTCGGTAATTCGTATCAATTCCTGGGAAGGACTTGCGACACTATCCGGCGCCCTGTATTTCTTCTGACGTTGTCGCTGACTCAAACCATTTAGGGAAAGACTTAAGGGTTGACTCCTTCAAACAGGCCTTCCCGCCAAAGATAGCCCATCTTCTCAGCCCCATCAGCCATGTATGTGGCAATTTGCAAATCGTCACGGGCACGCTTAACCTTGGTGTAGCCATCCTGTTTGATCAACCAGAATACTTCGTCAAGTTCAACCGCGTTTAAGAAATCAGGAGAATGCGTCGAAACAAAAACCTGACCACCACGGTTCGCATACGTCCTGAATTCTTCGGCTAGTTCGCAAAGGAGTTTAGGGTATAACTGGTTTTCAGGTTCTTCTACACACAGAAGCGGGTGTGGGTTCGGATCATACAGCAAAGTCAGGTAGGCCAACATTTTTATGGTGCCATCGGAGACGTAGCGAGCAAGGAAAGGGTCCTCAAAAGAGCCATCCTGAAATTTGAGTAATACCCGTCCTTCTTCGGTAGTTTTTGATTCAACGTTTGTTATTCCTGGAACACGGTCTTGAAGTTTTTCAAGAATGTCATCAAAGATTTTTTGTGCTGGTTGTATAGATACTGAATAACCAGCGAGAGGTTTTCACCCTCACGAGACAGGTGTTCCGCATAACCGGCTTCTTGCTCTGGTCTGGCTTTACTGATGTGAAAATCTGAGATATGCCAGTTTTCAATAAGATCACCTAACGCTACCACAGCAGGGAAACGTTCAAACTGAGCCAGACCCTTGATGGCCAGGATGTCGGGAGATTTGAGTTTTTGTTCTTCCCGTTTTAGATCACTTTCTTTCTCGACGCTTTCCAGTTCGTTTGTAACCGCAGTACCCGCTCCTGACGAAAAATTAAGAAAATGCCATGGCTTACCCTTGCTGCCTCTGCGGTACTGGAGAACTTCCTTTGTTATTATTGCGCGACCGTTTTGTTCATCAATTTCCAGTATATATGTTGCCAAAGGAGCTTGCTGCTTTCTCCGATATTTCAATTCTATCCTGATAGGACCAGTGGAGTTACGGCTGCGAACTTCCGGAAAGCCTCTACTTCCACCCAATTTGGCTAATGCTGTCGTTACGTTTGATTGGAGAGCGTCACGGAGAAAACCAAATAAAGAGAATAATGTAGATTTTCCGGACCCATTGGCTCCCACAACCACGCAAAAGTTTGGGATCTCCTTCATTTCTGCGTCCTTGAAGGCCTTAAAGTTCTTCAACTTGATGGATTCTATTTTCATGGTTTTGCTCGCGATCAATCATCATCTAAGATGTTGAAGGGTTGGGACTATTTTCATGTTTGGTTACCCGTGCCAACAGGCATTTCCTTTGCCTGTGGGGGAGCCTTTAGGCTCAAAGAGTTTGACCAACACACCCCGTGCACCAGAGAAGGCTTCCTCTATAATTATCCGAACCTTCTCCCAGTCGAGTCCACCTAATCCACAACCCAAGGGTGGAATTGCGATGGAACCTATATTATGACTGCGCAACTCCGCTACCAGCGATTTTGAACCCGCCACGATATCTTCGTAATGGCTACGGTCACGCCAATGGCGTTTGGTGGCGAAATTTATGATATAACGCGGATTGAAAATATGACCTGTTTCGAACAAAAACATGCGTCCCGGCTGGATTTCCCTATGCCGGCAAGCGGCTTCATAGGCCTTGAAGTTTTCTGGGAAAGCTTTTTTGAATTGCAAGGCGATGCCTTTGTCCATTACGCCAACGCAGTTGACCGTATTTACCACGGCCTCCGTGTTGGCCTTTAGAATGTTTCCGCAGGTTAACTCAATCGTCTTCATCTCTATTCAGTCAATAATACCAGTCATTGCAAACCGTGACCAGAGTTGACACATAATGATCGACAAGAATCGTCATCGCACGGCGCCTGCTCGTTCAAAGTAATCTGATTGGGAAACAGGCTATTCCAAACGGTCAGAAAAAAGCAATCGAATTGAAAAACAACGTAATCCCCTTTAATCAATTGCAAATTATCTGAATTGTTGCCTATACGTAATCAACCTTCCAAACAAGGATTTTTTCTTTGCTGATCTATCTAAATCAAATGTGGAGTATATAAATGAGAGTTCTCTTTCTCGATACCAACATATTTCTCCAATGCAAAGACGTGGATCAATTGCCTTGGAGTGAAGTAGCTGGAAAGGCAGGTGAAATATTACTCCTGATTCCAACATCAGTTGAAAAGGAAATTGATAACCTAAAACAAGACGGAAATAGTCGTCGCACTAAACGCGCCAGGAAGGCTAATTCACGCATGCGAGAGATATTGAAAGCCAAAGACGAAAAGTTGACTCTTAGAAAATCTGGGCCTCTCGTAGAAATTTCATTTGTGTCACTCGACATTGCGCAAAATCTGCAAGGGCAAATAGATACTTCGAAACCCGACAACCGCATCGTAGCGGAAGCGATCTCCTACAAACATGAACACCCAACAAACGATGTCTTTCTTCTAACAAACGATACTCTGTTGATACGTACGGCCATGCGTCACAATCTCTCTTATCTGGAGATTCCGTCCAATTGGGTCTTGGAGCCAGAACCAGATCCCAACGAAAAGAAAATCAAAGAATTAGAAGATAAGCTAAAGAAACTTGAAAAAATACTCCCCAAGATTGATATCACTATCTCCGACAGTGAAGGAACAGTCTTACCGCAGTCTCATAATATTGTAGTCAAAACCTGCAAGGAACTTGATTGCTATGAGATAGAAGAACTGATAGCGGCCGCAAAAAACGAATGGCTGCTTCATTCTGAATCCGAAATTCAGAAAAATGCAAAAGCGGTTCATCAATTTGCTCCATCTTTTTTAGGTTTCGACCATGACTACGAGCGTCCAAATGGTCAGGATATCCAAAACTACTTTGAAGAGTGCGACAAGTGGATTAGTGAACTCGAAGCCTTTATCAAAGAGCTTCCAACAAGAATGGATTCGACCTCCAGAAACTTTAGACTTGTTGTCACTATTGCAAATTTTGGATCAGTTCCAGCGGAAAACGTCGTGGTTGAATTCAAGCTACCCAACGGTCTTCTTTTCAGACCACCGTCTGAATCGGTTGATTTTGATATATCCAAACTTGTGCCAAAATGTCCGCAGCCACCTGAAGGTAGATGGATCAGACGCCTAAATCCAATCACCCGATTTTCGAGCTATCCTAAATTTGAACCGATACTTGGTCGGATTGAGCCGATTCAAAATACCACATTAAGAAGTGGTCCGAAGGTTTGAGACACTTGAACGCGATCTTTAGGTGCAAGCTGCTTGTTCATGCTGCTACCCTCTGT
>JBMFSZ010000034.1:0-15406 GCA_049967315.1 Desulfomonilaceae bacterium | reverse complement strand
TAACACTTCTCTAACAAACCGGGTGGGCGCTGATGCGCTTATCCTTCCCCTGCGCGCCAGCCCCCAGGTCATTTCGAACGAATGTGACAATCTATTACGCCGCATTGGAACTGTGCCGCAGCGTCCGATCCCCAATCCCATTGCGTTGCTATGGGCCATTTTGGCTGACCCCTCCGGGGTCAAAAGACGGTGGTGGTACCGGTACGCAATCTCCAGCCCCGGTGGGGGCGGCGACCCATTGTAGCCCACCGCGACGCCGTGGGTCAGCCGCCGCAGTCGGGTCTACATTGTTCAATCAAACGGGCAGGAAACAAACTGGCCCATACCAAATAAAAAAGCCCGAAGGCGAAGGCCTTCGGGCTTGTCAGAGCAAAATTAACTAAACCAGGATTAGAAGTCGATAAAAATCGATGAGGAGAGAGCCTGAATAGCCGATCTACCCTGCAGGAAACCACCGGTTCCAGCCCCAAGAGCGGCCGGTCCACCACCAGCGTTTAATCCGACTACCTGATAGGCCTGATCAAACCAAGTCCCCGGCTGCCAGTATGCGTAACGTGTAGACACGGTCATGTTTTCCAGCAGCTTCCAGTCTACCCCAAAGTCAGCTTCCCATCCAAGATAGCAGCTATCCACATAAGGATTCATATTGCCGCCAGCTCCAGGCATCGCGTAGATTTTCCATGCCTGAGCGTCAGCAGCGTTCCATAATCCGGGGATCCCCAGAGCTCCAATCGCCGGATTACCGTTCCAATCCTTCGACCCGGCCAGCCACCCGTTCTCCTCAACCCTGTTAGCCCAGAGATATGAACCCCAGATGTTAAGGTTAGCGGCGACAGCGTAGTCTAGCCTTGCCGCCAATGCCCAAGCGTCAGCCATCTGGCCATTCTCGTCAGCCGTGAAGGCGATGCCACTTGACCACGGCGCATCGTTACCACCACCGTAGGTGTGGAAGATAAGATAGTTGTACGGGTCCGTCGCCTGATTATTGATAGCTATTCCGTTATAAGCCTTCGTGGGGTTCCCATTATTGAGAGCCTGCCCGCCGGACCATGCGAACATACCGGTCAGTTTGGCTGGACCGCACATAGCGCCCAATTCAGCGAATGCTACAGATCCCTCAATATACAATGGCGCCGCCCCGTTGGTTGTTGCCAGAGGATTGGTCACCTCTCCAACGCCGGTAAAAGTTGTGTCAATGTTGCCCCACCAGTATTCCAGGTTGGTAAAGAAACGCCCGTTATTGTACTTGAAGAAAGTGGTAAATGCCAAAGTAGCCTGATCCACACCCCCATACTGGCCTATGACGTTTGGCGTGGGGCTTAACGGGTTGTAGTACACGGGCCTAATACCTGCGAAACCATTTCCGGCCAAATTAGCCTGAGCTAAGTGAAGGGTCCGCTGCAAAAAGCCGAACCCGAGGGTCGCCGGGCCCGAATCATAAGTCATTAAGACGGACCACCAGACCGGGTAATGCTCACCGTTGTCCATATTCACAACACTATTTGGCGCTGGCCCCGTGTGCTCCGCCGCGGGATCTAAACGGGTCCCAAGGGACTGGTATGGAATGTAGGAACCAAAGCCATCAGGATTATTGGCCAGCCAAAACTGCGGGATGATCCTGAACGGCCCGTAGGGCAGCACGAACAGTAACGAGTCATTCCGGGTGTTGTAACCCAGCACCGCGCCGGTACCCCAGGGAAAGTCCCTGGCGCCGGCGCTCAGGATGCCCCAAGGCAACTGGGCTGTGAGATGCCACTGGTTGATGCTCGGAATCATGGCCGTATCATAGGCGTTCTGGCTCATTCTGTCCTGATACCACCTGTCCATGGGACCATTTGTGATCATGTCACGATGGTTGTACTTTTGACGGATGGACGCGAGGTCGATATTGCCTCTCAAGCGGATCGCGTTGTTGATCCTGAGTTCAGGCAGGAATGTCATGCGCTGATCGTATTCGGAAGCGTCACAGTCCGCCTGGGCAAAACCGGCTCTCACAATCCGAATGTCTCCCGCGCCGCCCCAGGAACCTGTCGCCATTGGTAGGGCGTTACTTCCATTGTAGCCACGCCAGAAGTTCGGCCCGGCAAATCCAATTGGCCCAGCAAGGGGATTTCCCGCCCAAGCCGGGTTAATCAGCGGATTGTCCTGCAATCTCATGTCGCCGAACAGATCCTGGTAGCCATTCGCACGACCGATGTACCTGTAGCGCCATTCGAATTGCCCGGCCGTGGTAAAGTCCCACGCGAATGCGGGCGCGACGAACAGACACAGTAACAGCGTCGCGAGAATCCCAAACCAGAGTTTCTTCATAATTTTCCTCCCTATCCACAAATCAATAAAAATGCCCGAAGGCAGATAAAACGTAACGCCACGCTGGTTCCGTAAGCGACGCTAACATCCTGATTTCCTTAGAGCCTGGCCATGGCCTTTTGGAAATATGTTAGCCGCTCTTGCGCGCAGCGAGCCTTTACTTTTGTACAGACCTAATAGTTTGATGGTTATGTATCATGGAAAATTGCCGAAAGTCAATGAAAAAAGTTTACCAAAATTTTAACAGATCATGGCAGACGGGTTAAATTGGCTGGCCGGGGCTCGTGAGGGCCCATCGGTTACACGCTGTAAACCCCTCCCATAGCGCTGCTGTGGGCTAATTTGTTTGACCCCTGCGGGGGCCTCAACCGCATGTTTACACGCTGATCTATGGCTTTGATAGGGGCGATGGCTTGCCTCCCCCGGGGATATGGCTATAATTCCTATTTAAGAGTACGCTGCAGCGGAGGAACCGGTGAAGGACTTTATGGCCGTAATAGAAAGATGCCCGGAGACGGGGCTTTATGTTGGCTATGTGCCAGGCTTGGCAGGCGCTCACTCTCAGGGAAGTTCGCTCGATGAACTTAACGCCAACCTAAAGGAAGTCATACAAATGCTGCTCGAAGACGGGGAACCGGATTTTGAATCCGAATTCGTGGGATTACAACACGTGGTGATTCAATAACAATGGCAGATGTCCCTGTCATGAGTTCCAGAGAAGTTATGATCTTGCTGGAAAGGTTGGGCTTCGGGGAGGTTCGCCAGCGTGGATCCCATAAGCACTTCAAGCATATTGACGGTCGTTCCACAACTGTTCCTGTTCATTCCGGTCGAGACCTCTCACCGATTTTGCTGCGTCAAATTGCAAAAGATATCGGACTCACGGTCCGTGAATTTCTGGCGACGAGGGCATAAAACCCGCACTGAATAAGCCTTGGCATAGAAACAACACCCAAACGCAGCCGTGGGCTAAAATGCATGTCCCTCCAGGGTCAGGGGAATAAATACACGGCAATCCAGAGTTTTGTAGGAGCGATGGCTTGCCTCGCCCGTTTATGCCTGTTCAACCGGATGTCCGGGCAAGACCGGTGTAACGAAGCGCCTAGGCCCGGAGGGGGTGCAAATCTTTATAGCCCACAGCGACGCGCCGTGGATTGGGATACCCTTCCGGGAATAAGGTCACAATTGTGGTCACCAAAACGAGCACGGGAACTATCCAAATATTGTGTAGTCTATTGCGTGAATTTCGCTGAATTGTTAAAATGACTACATAAAGCTTAGATCGGAGGTCAGGTGACAACATCCCGACTTTATTACAGTATCCTGATTGTTGGTATATTGATCTCTATTCTACCCGCCAAATCCTTCTCCGACAAATTATACGCGCCTGACTATCTCTGGCAAAAGGGTATCGCGGACAAGTTCGATCCAGTGCAGGTCGCAGACACTCACCTCGGTATCCCTTACCGCGATGATGGGGCAATCGATGATCAGGGACGATTTACCACTTTCGCTCATCCAGACCATTTTTTTGACACGCCCGGCCTTAATTGCAGCGGTCTGGTGCTTTCAATTTCAAGATTTCTTTTTGACAGGAACTGGACCCTTGCCGAGGCTACACGGGACAGACAGAACAATAGCGGCCCTGGCGCCCCCCTGGGTAAAGACTGGGATTTCGGCTTTGATCTCATACAAAATCTCACCGATGGCGTTGAGCACAGGGTTATAATGCCGGATGGCAAGCCAGTCGACCTCTCAAAGGAAGATGGACTTTCATTCAGAGGCTTCAGGCTTGACGACCGCAACGCATGGATGAAGGTAATCAGGCAAATGAAACCTGGGTACGCCTACCTTGGAGATATTAGCAAACCCACCCGTGCTCCCGGTTACAAGCTCGTCCACTACCACGTGGTTATCGCCATACCGGACAAAGATGGCGCTATCTGGCTGTATCATGCTACCCGCCGAAGCAATGTCCACAAAATGAACATCAATACGCCGCAGGGGCTGGCAAAATTCATGGGCCAGTTCCATGGCTCACGTGGGGACGTCAAACATATTCTGTTTATTGAAGCAAAGCTCCCCGACCTCGAAGCAGCGACTCAGGAACCGCCCAGCGCTCAAACACCGGCTAACAACTATCAGCCTCCTGCTGCGGTCCCCCCTGCCCCAACCCAGCCGCAACCCGCTCCAGCTCCGACCAGCAAGCCGGAAGCTAGCGTGCCGAGCGCTGAAAACAGGGCCGAGCCAGTTACGCCTCCGCCGACCCCGGAGACTCAAAAGCCACCATCAGTAACGAAAAAGGCCCAGGAACCGAGTCCACCTCCCAAGCCATCAGGGCCAAACCTGGAGTTGGCTCACCTTGCCGGCAAGGTCTACAACAGAATTCCGGATATTGTGACGCACATTCCCAAATTTTCGGACCAATCCAAGACCGGATTCACGCTGCTATTCCAGAACAGGGCTAATAACCCCCGGCCTTTGGACATTCTCATGAAAACACCCTTCGGGGACTATCGGTATCAGGGGACTGTTCCTGCGGGCAATAACGACTTCGAAGTACTATTTCCGCGTGATTTCGGCATAGAGCGTTCGGGCGATGCGGCGCCGGGTCAGTATGTCGAGGAAGTCACTCTGGACGGTAAGCCATGGATAGCCAACGTCTTTCAGGTAGACAAGCCTCGTGAAGCTGAGCCGAAGATCATTAGCGTAAAGGTTCCTCGCGAAGTCCAGGCCGGCAGAACATTCACCGTCAGCGTGTCAGCCGAGAATAAAGGCGCTGAATCGGATTACGGCGGCATCACTGTTTCATCCCCAAACCCGGGTGGCTTAAGGATTGTTTCGTGCCGGCCTGGAAGGGTTTTCCCCGCTGGAAGTTCGGTGCTATCCATAACTACGGACAAGATCCGAACGAAAGTTCCCATGGCAGAGCAATGGATCGAGCTTTGGGGTGAAAACAAGATTTACGATATGGTTGTAACCATAAGAGCCGGAAGGCCGGGTACTTATCCTCTGTACGTTAGATGCGCCATACGCGGTGTGAATGTCAAAAGCAGTGTAATACTAATGGACCCACCTTCCGGCGATACTGTTGACCAGCAGGGATTTCCTGTTAAGGTATATAATATTGAAGTTCGGTAACGATTTAATTCGTTAGTGAAGATGTCTCAGGACGTTTCGTGGAGGGAGACATGTTTGTCCAAAAAAAATCGTTAGCCTTTTTTATTTTCGCTCTGTTCATTGCCAGTAGCGTGATCGCGTACGCCGCTCCGAAAGAGGAGCCATGGTCCGAAATTGAGGCCCGTACCAAGTTCCTCAGGACCAAACACTATATAGAAGTCGTCCGGATACATTCTGATGTTTTCAAAAGCGCAAAGGGCAAAGGTGGACAAGATGTTCCCGGGCCTTTCCCCGTGCACGTCATACTTCCGCAGAATTATGAAACTGACATCAACAGGCGCTACGGTGTGGTCTACCTGTTAGGTGGCAAATCTGGCTGGGATAACGGGCCTGAGTTAGGTGGCGCGACTTACTGGTCGGTGTGGTGCAAAACCCCACTCACCATGGACAATCTCAAATCCGGAGAACTTAACCGCGCCAGCTTTCAGGACAATGTGAACGACCGCGAATTGCGCATGTTCAATCAATGGCTTCATGATCATCCCTATGAAGATGTCATTGCCGTTTCGCTTTGGAATCCCGGCGGCGGAGCGACAGGTCAGTATGAAAAGTATCTGATTGATGAAGTCATACCGTTTATTGACGCAAACTACCGGACCATTCCGGACAGGCGTTTCCGCGGGATAGACGGCGCCTGCGCAGGTGGGGCCCAGGCCATCATGATTTCATCCAGAAGACCCGACATGTTTGCTTACGCCGGTGGCCAGCAGACTGACCTTGGCAGCTATCCGATGGTTCCCGATGTCTGGCGCGCAAACGTTGCAAGGATAAGAAAAGCCGGTGGAATCGCCTATAATTTCAACACAAATGTTAAGGATGGCTGTAATTCGTATAGTAACTATGGACGATTGTACGAACTGGTTCAGAATATGAAGGCTGCAGGGTTTCCTGTGGACGTCCACGTATTTGAAAGCTGTACCCATGGTTATTCGGCATACAGGTATCCTAACGGACATCAGGCGCTGTACTGGTTCTCAAGACAATTTTCCAAAAATTTTAAGGCATTGGGGATAAACCAGGACATCGCGTCCTCGGGGCCATCTGAAAAGGCCCCCGTGAAACAGGCTTCTCAGGTTGTCACTCAGCAGCCTCCGCACAATGGCGCGGCTGTATTACCAGGTTACTGGTAGTGAATTCAGGAATTCTTCGACACATAGTGAGTCTTTACGCGGCCATTGCGCTTACCGGCATGGTCGCGCTTTGCGCCGGTTGTTCCGACAGTGGCAATCCCACAAACAGCCATAAAGCCAAATCGACCTCGCTGCAGCAAAAGCAGGCTCCGCCCGCTGGTCCCATCAGGGCGGTTGAGCGGATCAATTCTGTGAGCGTCCCCAGTGAGCGCGTTGTAATCAACTCCAAATATATCCCCGACGCTGTAGTCGTTGTCACTTTGCCACTTGATTACAAATCCCGGCCCAAGAAATCATATCCTCTTGTTATAGCGTTTGGCGGCGCCGGCGAGTGCGCCCGGACGCCGCGTGAGGGGTCAATGGCGTGGGTGGGATATTATTCCATGGATCAGGCTATCCATGCTTTGAACTCTTCCCATCTTGAATCGAAAGATTTCAAGGGGCTTGTCACCCCTGCGAGGCTTGCCGCATTTAATGAAAGTCTTAAAAAGAGGCCGTACACTGGCGCCATAGTCGCATGCCCATATTCTCCCCTGATTACCGGCCTTACGGAATTTGAGCATTCGGCATACGAGAAATTCATCATCCACGAACTCGTGCCCATTCTTAAGAAAAGATATCGTGTGGACCCCGTTCGCATAGGGGTTGACGGAGTTTCCATGGGGGGAGCGAGAGCGATGTATTTCGGTTTGAAGTACCCTCAGATCTTCTCATCCATAGGTTCGATCCAGGGAGCGTTCGGGCCTTTTCTGGAAATATATGCCGGACTCGCGCACAAGAATCGCAGCAGGCTCAATGGCCATGCGATCCAGCTAGTTACCAGCGATGGTGACGGGATGGCTCCGTCAGTGGGAAAGATGGCCCAACTGCTAAAAGACGAAGGCATCCGATTTACCTACATGAATCTGACCGGGCCGCATGACTACATATTCAACCAGGGGCCTGGGTCGATAGCCCTACTGATGTTCCACGGTCAGCAGCAATCTTCTTCCAAACATGGGCCGATAAAATAGACGATCAAAAGAAGTGCGATTAGCAAATGGCGGTATCTGTTGACGACCATACGTCAGCGACGTATAGTAACTATACAAAAATACCAGGATGCAAAGGCCTAAGAAAATTGAGGTGGAGGTCCAGGGCACGAGGCAAAAGGGGAGGAGTCAGGATATTATACTATTGGGCGGTCATACGTGATCAGATTCTCTTAATAGACCTGTTTGCCAAGAACGAGAATGACGATTTGACTCCTAAACAGTACAAGAGGTTAGTAGAGTATTTTAAGAGGGAATATGATGGATGATGAACGCTTTGAGCGAATGATGGAAGGCGTAAAACAGGGAGCAGACATCCTAAAGGGTGTATGCAAGCCCTATCGCGAGTACAAGGTTAGCGTCCAAGTTCCCGAGGTAAAAAATATTCGGCAAAAACTCAACCTGTCCCAATCCGAGTTCGCGGAAATGCTTGGAATTAGCTTAAGGACGCTACAGAATTGGGAACAGAAGCACCGATTACCTAAAGGGCCAGCTAGAATTTTACTTGAAATAGCGGCGTCTTATCCGGATCAGGTTAGACAGGTTTCTCTCAAGATTTCAGGCCAAAAGTCTCAGAAGCCAAATTTCACCACACACCATGAAGACTGCTCGAATATCGCTTAAAAGAACCGACGATCTGATCCGGGAAGCGCTGACCCAAAGGCTGTTTACAGCAGCCGCGATGCTTGTCCTTCGCGGCGATGAAATTGTTCACCAGGGGTATTATGGGATTCTTGGAGAAGAAGCCGAAGCCCACGTAAATGAATCGACACTTTTTGATCTGGCTTCGCTCACCAAGGTGGTAGCGACAACGCCTTCATGGCTTTTCCTGAGCGCAAAACATCCTGAAATTCTCGATACACCATTGTTAAAATGGTTTCCGGAAGTTCCTTCGGACAAAGCTGACATAACGCCGCGGTTGCTACTGGCTCACTCGTCGGGCCTACCCGCCTGGCGACCTTATTACCTGATGATCCCGGAAACTGATCCCTGGAGTGTCGTTAAAGACAAAATCTTCAATGAACCCCTGGTATATGGACCCGGTAGAGGTTACTTATATTCAGATTTAGGGTTCATGCTGCTTTCATTCATTATCCGTCTTGAAAGCGGTTACACTCTTGATCAATTTGTCACAACGGTTATTTACGAGGCTCTCGGCCTGAACAATGACCTGATGTTCAGGCCTTATGACCAGGCGCACAGGGTAGCCCTGACCCGCCAGGATGAACCGCCAGGCATTGTGAATGACTTGAACGCCAGGCGGCTTGGAGGAGTTTCAGGTCACGCCGGTCTGTTTGGAACAGCCAGGGGAGTCACCGAGATGGCACGGCAAGTGCTGTTGAGCCTGCAATCGCGTGAGGCTTTTTTTGACAATTCAACCGTCTCGGAATTCTGCGCTCCTGCTGGTTTCCATCCTGAATCATCAAGAGGGTTGGGGTTTGACACGAACTTTGTAACTTCCTCTTCATGCGGGGCCAGGTTTAGCCCGAGGAGTGTCGGGCATACAGGATTTACCGGAACATCACTATGGATTGATCCGGACATGGAGCTTATCGTTACATTGCTGACAAACCGTGTATATATGGGGGAATCTGATTTTAGAATAAAGGATTTCAGGCCTTTGGTTCACGACTGTATCGTGGATGAGCTTGGCTGAATTCTGTAGCCATTGTTATCCCCGGAGATGATTCTCCGTGAAGGTAAAAATAAAAATGGCGGGCAATGCCCGCCACCTGCTTTTTAGAAATTGGCAATGACGCCTTATTTTGCGCTGAGCAGATCGATATCAAAAATCAGCGTAGCGTTCGGTGGGATAACTCCACCAGCCCCTGCGGCGCCATAACCCAATGTTGGCGGAATTGTCAGTTTAGCGTGGGTACCCACAGGTAACAGGGCAACGCCCTCGTCCCATCCTCGAATGACCTGATGTGCGCCCAGTTTGAAAGTAAAAGGGGTACCGCGATCACGTGAACTGTCGAATTTCTTGCCGTTCGGCAGCGTACCAGTGTAATGTACTGTCACGTCCTGACCAGGCTTTGGTAGTGGCCCTGAGCCTTTTTTCAGTATCTCGACATTGAGGCCTGATGGTGTTGTCATTGTTTGAGCCGCATCAACTGAACTGACAAGGAGAAAAGGTAAAATTGACAAGGACAGGATTAATGCGGCAAGAATTTTATTTTCCAAGATTAGTCTCCTTTTAAGTATAATAATGAATTGAGATTTTCGTTCTATCAGTTTGGAGTTTTGGTGTCCAGTGATGGTGACTTTTTGTAATGACGAAAAACCTCTGGTTCTGGCTTCCGCTTCCCCACGCAGGAAAGAGTTGCTCGAATCGATTGGGATTCCTTTTATTGTTGCCCCTTCGGAAGTAGAAGAAGCCGCACGTAACGGAGAAACTCCGGAGAACCATGCCCAACGGCTTGCAGAAGAAAAGGCAGTGGATGTTTCCCGGGTTCACCCTGGTTCCTGGGTATTAGGAGCGGACACGATCGTGGTCATAGATGACCAGGTTCTGGGAAAACCTGCTGACGAGACTGACGCTGTAAAGATGCTGTCCATGCTCGCTGGCAGAAAACACATTGTATTCACCGGCTATGCCATACTTAACTCGATGTACCCTGACATGAAGACCGTTTCTTACGCTCGCAGTGAAGTATTTATCCGGGAATTGTCGGCTGCTGAAATTGCAGCCTATATCCGGACTCGAGAACCAATGGACAAGGCCGGGGCTTATGCAATACAGGGTGTAGGATCTGCGATTGTAGGAAAAGTCTGTGGTTCATATACAAATGTTGTAGGACTCCCGCTGTATGAAGTAACCCGGGATCTTAAAAAACTTGGGGTATATGATTTCCTCGGAGTTTGACCATTGATAAAAGAGAATTTTGAATCACTGCGACAGAGAATCGCCATGGCCGCATCCAGGGTGGGACGTGACCCTATGTCGATAAAGATAGTGGCAGCGGCCAAAACTCAAACTAAAGCTCGGGTTGAAGAAGCCGTGAGATCCGGTGTCACCATAATCGGTCACAATTATGTTCAGGAAGCTGTCCGGGAACGCCCGGACGCCGGGTGCGGCCAATTTGAGTATCACATGATAGGCCACTTGCAACGGAACAAGGCCCGCAAGGCGGCAGAAATATTTGACGTGGTTGAGACTCTGGATGACCCAGCCACAGCAGAAGCCTTAAACCGCGCGGCGATCGATTTTGGCAGGCGTATAGGCGCGCTGGCGCAGGTAAACCTGGCCAGTGAGCCTCAAAAGTCCGGGATTTCTGAGGGAGAAACCCGCGAGTTGATCGGGGTAATTCAATCGCTGGGCAATCTCGAGTTGTTGGGATTAATGACAATGCCACCGTTTTTTGATGATCCAGACGCTGCAAGACCATATTTCAGAAAATTGCGCGAGTTGCGTGACAGTCTTATCGCCGATGGCGCCATGAATGACTCGGCCAATCAACTTTCCATGGGGATGACCGGTGATTTCGAGGTTGCTGTAGAGGAAGGGGCAACGCTGGTCAGGATAGGTACGGCCCTTTTTGGTCCGAGGATTTAATCAGACACTGGCGAAATTTTCCTTTGCGAACGCCACCCTTTCCGCAACGGTTTTGAGAACTTTGTAATGGCGCTCCACCACCTCCAGCCTTGGTAGCAATCCACAATTGTTCGCGACCTGTATATTCAGCCCGGGTCTCGCATTGAGTTCCAGTGTGAGAGGTCCGCGTGTTCTATCAAGCACGATGTCAACCCCGAGGTAACCCAATCCCGTCAGTTCGTACCACTTGGAAGAAAGTTCTAGCAGTCGATCCCATTCAGGTATGATCAAGCCCGTAACAGGGTTGCCCGTATCCGGGTGTTCGGTGACAATATCATTTTTCCAGACTCCACGAAGCGTTGAGCCTTTGTTTATACATATCCCGACACCTATGGCGCCCTGATGAAGATTAGCCTTACCGTCTGATTCCTTGGTGGGCAGGCGGACCATGGCCATGGCTGGAACCCCGAACATGACCACAATTCGTATGTCCGGAACCCCCTGATAGCTAATTTTTTCGAAAAGCGGATCGAACTCGACCCTGTATTCTACAATTACTTCGTCGGGCTGGCCCCCAAGGCTGTAGAGCCCGCTCAATGTATTGAAAACGTGGTGTTTGAATTCATCCAGGCCAAGAGCCTTACCGTCCTGCTTGAGGAATCCGCCGTTGCTCGCTCTGGAAACTACCAGGATTCCTTCGCCACCGCTCCCGTGAGCGGGTTTCACCACAAAGTCGGAATAGTTTTTGAGGACTTCGGGTAATTCGTGGACCTGACCTGCTACTTCTACCAGAGCATAAAGGTCAGGTGTGGGGATGCCATTAGCCTGGGCCATTTTTTTAGTCCGCAACTTGTCATCCACGAGGGGATAAAGTCGCCTGGGATTGTATTTTAGGGTGAATCTGGCGTTCCTTCCGTTAATTCCCAGCACACCCCTTTTCTTGAGTCCTTTGAGTATCCCGAACACTGGTTTTTATCCTCTGGCCAATGCCTTGAACCGATAAAGGTCGGTCAAACGATAACCTGAATAGCGTCCAAGCAGTAATGTGGCGGCAAGCAGCGCCAGAAGCAACTCTGGGAACACAAAAGTAAGGTGTTCCAGAAATTTGTTGTTCATGGCAATAAAGGCCAGAGCGGCGGCAAAAATGCTCCCAAGCCCTGACAGAAGTGATTCACCGGCGCCTCTTTCCTCCCAGACTATCGACATTCGTTCTATGGTCATCGTCAGGATCACCAATGGGAACAGGGCCATTGAAAGTCCTCGATGAATACCCAGGCTGTGAGTGAGTATGCTGAGGCTCATGATCAGTAGAACCACAACGATAAGGACTGCGGCTAATCTCGGAACAACCAGTAACTTCAGTCTCTCGAGATAAAAACGGGTTATTAGCCCTAGCGCCACCACGACTGCAAAAAGCAGGATGCCCCAGATCAGTCCGGTCTCACGGAAAGCGAGCGCTATTAACACGGGCATGAAAGTGCCGAAGGTTTTTATTCCAACAATATTACGGAGAATGACCAGCAGGAAAGCGCCGACAGGAATCATCAGCAATACCCGGAAGACCGCCTGGGTGTTTACCGGCAGCGAAAACAGGGAAAACCTTAGAAGAAGGGGCTTTGAAATTTCGCCTCGATATGCCACTGACGATATGCCTTCATCTACTTTTGGGCTGACTGAAATTGTGGTGTTCATTTTAGAACCGCCAGTCAACTGAACCAGAGGAGCGTCTCCTCTCCACCATGGTAACCAGTCATCCGGAGCCGGTGTCGCTCCTGAGGGAAATTCAAACGTCAGTTTTTTTTTGTTTTCATAAACTTCAAGCCAATGAGTCAATTTAACCTTTTTAGAAAAATCCAGCTTATCTTCATCCAGATGAACACCGTGAACAACCCAGGCGTTGACCCCAGCGAGAACCAAAATGCGAGCCGCCAGTTGAATTTTATGCTGTTTTTCTGTCTTTTTACCCAGAAGAAGCCTGACGTTATCGTCAGGATTAGGGGCATCAAGTCTTTTGAAGAGTTCTTTTACAAAAGTGATGGTATCGGCTGAACGGGGTTTGATTTTTTCAATAAGGGATTCGGCGGCCATCAGTTTGGGGCCTTTGAACTCTGTAGTCGGAGGCTGGGGCGGTTTGGGTTCAGTTTTCGAACTTTTTTTTCGGGTCATACGGACGGCGCACTGGTAGTAAAGGTTCTGAGTTCCCCTGGCGGTCCGGGTGGACCAAATCGCTGACCGGGCTCCACCTTCGACTGAGACGTTCAGGCCATAACCTGTCGAGATAAAGTGTTCATCGGTCAGGACAAATCTTCCATCGTTCGAAGGAAGAAACATTCTGGCCTTTACTGGTCCACCTTCGGCCCCAAAACGGAGCCGAGCTTCAACATGCCACACATGGGCCTGTGTCTTGGGATGTAACGGAAAACCCAAGTAATAGACTTTATATGCGAAAACACCTAACCCCAGAAAAGTGAGCGCCAGGGCCAGGAGATATAGTTGAAGCTTGTTCACGCGGGCTATTTCTCCTTACATGCCGGCTCTGTTACATATTCGACTGATGGGTCAGGGATCAATCTGCCATTCATGAAATCTCTACCGATAAGAAGGGGATATTTCAGGATACGCCTGTCAACGAGGCCAACTTTGTTTTCGGAGTAAACATCGCCTACACAGACGCCCAGTTTTACCACGTAACGTTCCTGAGTCGGGCATCCATGCCGTTTAACCTTTTTAATTCCTACTATTTCGCGCTCGAGGGTTACTCTTTTCCCTTTCTTGTCATCTATAGTAAACCTTGCCCACTGTTTTCCGTCACGCTCAAATTTGGTGATGTCCAGGGCGTTAACGGAGGTGCTGTCGGCGCCTGTGTCGAGTTTTGCGTCCAGCGTTATGCCACCCGGCGTTATGTGAGCCTTTTCTATCCAACCCACGATTTTCTTGTCCTGGGCAAACAATACTGTTGGCAGCGCCACGGCAAACAGAATGAACGTCAAACAGGCGTTTAATTTCATATTCTCTCCCCTCTTAACAAACTTTAATTAATAGACAACTCCATATCTGGAATTTTCAAAATTGTAACGGGTTGAGCCATTAAAACGTTGTGAGGTCAGAAGGAAAATGCCACGTGTTTAGTTCCGGCTCCTTTTCAAGGATTAGATCCGCAACATTGTGGTGACCCTGCTCTGTGGAGAGACTCAGGGCGGTAAACCCCTTCCTGGTCCTGGCGTTTACATCAGCGCCATTGGCCAGCAATATTTTTACGGTTTCGTAATGACCTTTTAGGGCAGCGCAAATCAGGGGTGTCTGGCCGTACGAGTCCTTTGCGTTTACATCAGCGCCCTTTTCCAACAGTAGTTGAACTATTTCATGATGTCCCTGAGAGGATGCGGCCATTAAAGGAGTTTTTTCGTACATTGCGCGAACATCTACATAGGCCCCTTTGTCAAGGAGCAACTTCACTATTTCGGCTTTTCCATGAAACGCGGCCTGACCTAAAGCTGTTTTACCTTTTTCGTCCTGAAGGTCAGCATTAGCTCCTTTATTCAGGGCGGCTTCGATTTGGGCTATCTTTCCCGAAATAACAGCATTGGTAAGCTCGGAATTGCCGTTCCTCGAAACGCTGAAGGTTGATACCAATATTCCCAGCGCAGTCAGCGCACAGATCATTATCAATTTCTTTTGCATTTGATTGCTCTTAAATACCTTTGTAACAATTGCGTTCAATCCAGGGCACGGTTTTCGAAAAACCTGGTTGCCACGAGTCACCTTGATCTTTTATACAGGACCGAAACAAAAAACCTGCGCTCCCTTAATTTTAATTGTGGCAATTGGGAAACAAACACACAAGTCCCCGTGTGTCAAGTCCTGGTCCTTAATCTATTATTTTACGGGGCATTATTTTCTGGAGCGCAAGCAGGAAAGAATACTAGGAAGAACAGGAATCCTTGGATTGTTCCGCATATTGATCACTGAACCTGTCAGCGTATTTCATGATCCAGTCGATAGCCGCTTCCATGCCAAGGTCCCTTCCGGCTTTCTCGGATTCTATCCATTTGTGCCGGTCAATTTCCTCGGCTTGAATTTTAAGATATTCATTAAGATCGATACCCATTTCCAAGGGCCTCAGTTGTTTAAACGCTATCTTTGTTGTAAAATTCTAGGAACGAATGATATGACCTATCAACGACAGTGTCAAGCTGATTGTTAAATTTCCGTGAATTTTC
>JBMFSZ010000033.1:0-15531 GCA_049967315.1 Desulfomonilaceae bacterium | reverse complement strand
GCACGCAGATCCGAAAGTCTGCTCTATAGCGCCTTTAGCCCCCACGAGTATAAAAGAGGATCGTCCCATGTCACCAGGAAGTAAAACTGGCTGTCCAGTATTGGCAAAAAAATCAGGCAGTAAAGGATGACCTGGCGGTAGAGCCCTGGTCGCCCCCTTTCGATGAACGCACAATTTCAACATTTTGCGGTTGACTTCATGTTTCTCGATTTTAGCTATATTGTGAGAAACATCATAGAATAATTTAAGTTTTAGTTCGTGAGGAGAAATTCTTAGAGACCGTTCCCAAGTTTCTCGCACAAGATTCATGAGAATCTGTCGATTCGCGAAAGCGAAATTGGCTGCTGCTGCCATGGCTGCCAGATATTCCCGCGCGAGAGGAGTATTAAGTCTGGCGCAAGCGAGTTGTTTGTCTGGAAGGTCAATTTTTTCCTTACTGACGTTTTTTACCATTTTCGCTAGAAATTCATCGCAAATGTTATAACCAAAGCCTCGGGATCCAGTATGGATCATCAAAGTAACCTGTTCCAGTGATATTCCCCATGACTTTGCGACATTCTCATCGAATATCTCTTCTACAAAACCTATCTCGATAAAATGATTCCCGGAACCCAGAGTACCCAACTGATTTTTACCCCTTTCGAACGAACGATCGCTGATCACAGCGTCCCCTCCGCCTTCCATGATTCCTTGATCTTCTATACGTTCGATGTCTGAGGCATCGCCCATACCCTGGTTAATGGCCCACCTTGCGCCTAGTTTGGTAAGCTGTGCCATAGAATCCCGATTTAGAAGAATCCCACCTTTAGATCCCAAGCCACAGGGAATGGTGGAATACAGCGCGTCAATCAGATCCTTTATACGAGGGATTAGATCCGCCCTTAACAGACCTGTTGTGGCAAGACGTACGCCGCAATTGATGTCATATCCAACACCCCCCGGGGAAACAACTCCTTCATCGAGGTCAAACGCCGCCACTCCTCCTATGGGGAACCCATAACCCCAATGTATGTCGGGTAAAGCAATAGACCGGGAGACAATGCCCGGGAGGTGGGCCACGTTAAAAACTTGATCGCAACTGTTGTCATTCTCTACATCGGGGAAAAGACTCGAATTAGAAAAGATGAGTCCGGGGACGCGCATGGAGCCGACTTTGGGAATTTCCCAGCGAACTTCGTCAATTCGTCTAATCTTGTAGGGCCTATCTTTGGACAATTGTTACCCCCATGTAGACCAGAAATATTAATTAAATTAAGCATCAAAAATGATCTGGGCTACATAACCTTCGGTCCTTTTGTCCACGGTCAGTCCGTGGTACGTAACCCCCTTTATCTCGATGCCATTTAACATTTCTGAGTCTGGTGAGCGCGTGTGACCTCTCAATTTTGCTGTCAACAAAAATCCGGCCTCAATACTTACAGACGTTTCAGACAACACGAAGTTTTCGGCGCTGAAATAGAACAGGATTTCCCTTAACCAGTCAGCGAGGAGAATGTCTAGTGATTCAGATTCAATTGTTACGATCTTTTCATGCGTAGCTTTTAAATCCTTTTTTCGTCCGCATAAAAGATATGTCAGGGCGGTTGCCGCATTTAGAAAAAGGCTTTCAAGAGTTTCCCCCCTGACCTCAACTCTGATATCGGCAGCGTGATCCAGAAGTTTCCATTTGCGAAAAGATTTCATTCGTAAGCAGGTAGTTTTTTTAGGTATTGATTCGTTCCATAGGCCAGTCTGTCAGCGATCGAGTTGATGAATTTTTCTCGGGCCGACTGGTCTTTTTGCGCAATATTGTTAATAAAACCACATTCCACCAGGACAGCAGGCATCGTGGCTCCGATAAGCACGTAAAATGGCGCCTGTTTAACGCCTCGGTCCTTGAATTTTATCCCGGATCTGGCGTCTGAGGCTACCAGGGAATCATGAATGACACACGCTAATTTGTTAGATTCACTATTTTTAGAGTTGGTCAAAAGATCGACCAGGGTAGCTTCGAGGTCGTTCATTTTACTTAGAGAAACGCCATTTTCACGAGCGGCGGCTCTCATTGCGCCCCTGGAGCTGGATTTGCTTAGGTAAAAAATTTCAGGCCCTGATGCGGATTTGAAATCCGAGCCGTTACAATGAACCGAGATAAAAACCTCGGCATTGAGAGAATTAGCGATGTTGGCCCTTTCTTTTAAACTCAGGAATGAATCATCTTTTCTTGTCATAAATACTTTCGCGTCTGGACGAATTTCTTGAAGGCGCCGTTTAAAACGTTTAGCTATTTGAAGAACGATGTCCTTCTCAGTGATCTTACGATCAGAAGAAACTGCACCCGGATCTTTACCACCATGCCCGGGATCTATAACAATTACGGGACCATCGTTATGACAGGCGGGATTTTGTAAATTCGCTTTGGGCTTTACGTCAGTAATTGTAGGTGGTGGTATTGAAGCGGTCTTAATGCTGATCGGCTGCTGGGCCGGTCCAACAGGTTGCTCAACTTTGAAAAACGGGTTTCCTGTTGGATTTAGAGGCGCTCTATCACTAATCGTTTGCAACGAGTTGGCTTCAGATGAGAACGTCTCCTGAGGATTCAGTTTGGGAATTTGGGCGCCCGGATTTGTTATCTTGCATTGGGTCTTTGTGATTGGTGGCGTTCTACAAGGCCTTGAATTTTTATGGAAATAGGATTTCCTTTTTAAGAGATAGGCTTCTCTCAAGTCAAAAAGCGCTTCTTTAAAATATTTCGAATTGTGACGAGATTTCTTGAAATCGTTAAAATTCTTTATGGAAATTTCGAGGTGTTTCAAATCCAACGTACGCTTATAAAGATTAAGATAGGCTTTTCCGGCGTAGAAATGGCAGAAAGTTTTGTTATGGCCTTTCTCTGTTTTCTGTAATTTTACAAACGTCGATGCTATGTCGCTAAGAGCGGTCTCTGACGGGTTTGCGGTTTTCAGCAAGGAACGGAAAGTCTTGCACACCGAATCGTAATCGGAAGCGTGAACATGTTGAGCAGACGCTGATGAATTTCCAGGCCAATGCAATCCTACAAAACACAGGGACAACCACATAAACGAGACAACGCGGAAAAAAAAATATTTCCCCACGAGTGGTTCTCGGACATTTGAGTTTTCGCAGTTATGAAATATCGTGGATGCTACCATCAAATCTATCAGTCAAATTATTCACAAGGGAATTGGTTGTTAGCCCAATAGTATGAGAGATCATTACTGATGCTGGATGCCTCTGTTTTAGCCCTTAATTTAGTTTTGACAGGTCTTATATTGACAACGCAGCTATCCATTTCGGTTATAGCTTGACAAGACCGAGCAATCCGGGAATGCAACTCTGCTGAGATAAGGAAACTAGGTTTAAAGCGTCTTTTGATCATCTGGACCTCCATGTGTATGGCTACAAATTATAATAAATAAAATTAGTAAGTTCAATAGATTTAATAGAAACTACATTAAATATAGGAAGCGCTTCTGCGGTCTCTATATTTTGTCAGGATGTACTGTTAACATGGGGTTGCATTGAAGGCGCATTATGGCGGTTTCAGTTTTGTAGAAGGGCTGAGTCAAGCATCAATACTAGAGAAGCGTATAAAAGCATAACTTTCGAAGTGCTGAAGAAAGGCGCGAGAAGATGAATCCTGACATTGACGACCTCAAACCAGTTGTAAAAAAACTAATATCCTATCAGGGAATCGATTTCGTTGATATTTTCTTTGAAGAAAAAAAAGGATCTTCAATAATCTTTGAAAATGGGAAAGTGGATCGTTTAAGGAGTGGAATTGATTCGGGATTGGGGATTAGAGTGATCAAAAATAATCGTACCTATTACGGATATTCTACACAAACAGATCTTGGCATGGCTCAAAAACTCGCCGCAGCAATAAAAAACGCCTTTGTGTCGAATCCCTTGGATCGTGACCTAGTCTTTGAATTGGGCGACAGACCTCCTGTTTCACCAATAAGACTGGACCCAGCCAAGGTAACCATCTCCGAGAAGATTGCTTTGTTGAAGCACGCCGACGATGTTGTGCGTTCATATGGAAACGAAGTAATTCAGGCTAGGTGCATCTTTTTCGATGAAGAGAGGCGGGTTTTACAGATAAATTCTGATGGAGCGATTCTTGATTTTGAGCGCAAGGGCCTGGTGTTCATTGTTCATGTTACGGCTCGACTTGGCGATGTGCTTCAGACCGGATATGAATCTGTAGGTGGGCAGGTCGGCATGGAACTCTTCGATGGAGACATGATCGACAAAGTAGCAAAAACATCTGCCACCCGAGCGCTTATGATGCTGCGCGCACGAGAAACGCCATCGGGACGCATGCCGGTTGTTCTGGAAAGTGAAGCAGGAGGGACAATGATCCACGAAGCTGTTGGTCATGGTCTGGAGGCGGATATTGTAGGTGAAAACATGAGCGTCTATACCGGCAAATTGGGAGAAAAAATTGCTGCGGACATCGTGAGTGTAATGGATGATCCAACTATGCCTAATAGACGAGGTTCATATCCTTTTGATGACGAAGGGATACCATCCAGGCGCAATGTTTTAATTGAAAATGGGTACCTAAAGGGATTCATGTATGATAGGCTAAGCGCTTTAAAGCAGGGATCGGTAAGTACAGGGAACGGTCGGCGAGAATCTTATAGACACAAGCCCATACCCAGAATGTCCAATACTTACATAGCTCCTTCAACATATGATCCCAAAGAGATACTGCGAGCCACTCCTACCGGCCTATTGGTTAGAAAAATGGGAGGGGGTGAAGTAAACACCGTAAACGGAGATTTCGTTTTCGAAGTGGCCGAGGGCTACCTCATCGAAAACGGACGGCAGGGAGAACCTGTTCGAGGCGCCACGCTCGTGGGTAACGGGCCAAAAGTTCTGATGAATATAGATATGGTAGGTAACGACCTGGGTTTTTCAATCGGCACTTGTGGTAAAGACGGGCAAGGGGCGCCAGTTTCGGATGCTCAGCCTACCTTAAGAATAGGAACACCTGACAGGCCTGACACCTGGCTGACGGTCGGTGGTACAGTTTGATTTGGAAGGAAAGAGATTCGATATGTCTGAAGAGAAAAAGACAGGATTTTTGGGGCGCTTATTCAGAAGAAACCGTCAAAACGAAAAAGAGGCGCAAGAAGTCATATCAGATGAAAATCCACCACAAGAAATAGAACCAGAAACACCGGCGCCCCCGGAGTCGGAAGTCAAAGCGGATGAAACCTCATTTGAGGAATCGCTCGAAGAGCAAGATGGTCAAAAAGAATTTTCTCGTCTAAAAACAGGGCTCGCCAAAACCCGTAAAGGCTTTCTGAAAAATCTGGACGAGGTTTTTCTAGGCAAAAGGGAACTTGATGAGCAAATGCTACAAAGGCTCGAGGAGGCCTTGGTTCGGGCTGACATCGGCGTGCAAACTTCCTACGAATTGTTGGAGCGTGTCACAGAAAGGGTTAAACGGCGTGAAATTGATGATCCTATTAAAGTTCTGAATCATCTTAAAGAAATGATAAGGGAATCCCTGGAGGAAGTTGAATCGCCACTCAGGGTTGGTTATGGGTTTGAGCCTTTCGTTGTGATGGTAGTAGGAGTCAACGGATCCGGGAAAACCACTACCATCGCCAAAATGGCGGCTAGGCATAAGTCTGCCAACAGGAAAGTAATGCTCGTGGCGGCCGACACTTTTAGAGCGGCGGCGGTTGAGCAACTGCAGATTTGGGGTGAGAGAATTGGCTGCGAAGTCGTAACCGGCAAAGCCAAAGCAGACCCTTCGTCTGTAGCATTCGAGGCTATGGACCGTGCCATTAAGGAAGACGTCGAATTAGTTCTTGTTGATACTGCAGGACGTCTTCACACCCGAATACCCTTAATGGAGGAGTTAAAGAAAGTGCGAAGGACACTCGGAAAGAAAATCCCAAACTCGCCCCATGAGACTCTTATAGTTATAGACGCGTCGATGGGGCAAAACGCAATATTGCAGGCCAGAACTTTCAATGAGGCTGTCCCGCTCACCGGAATAGCCCTCACCAAACTCGATGGAGCATCTAAGGGAGGGGTGATTGTAGGCATTTCCAAAGAGTTAAAAATTCCTATTCGTTACGTTGGCATCGGAGAAAAAATGGACGATCTGAGGGACTTTAATGCCCGGCAATTCGCAGACGCCCTGTTCAGCAAGGATGAGCCGAATGAGAGGGATTGAAGATGTACACCATTGATCTGAACACATCCTCGAGAATAGAGTATTTGAATATTACAGGCGAAGTAAGACGAGCCATAACAGAAAGCGGTCTGAAGGAAGGGATTGCCATAGTATACGTTCCGCACACCACGGCCGGCATAACCATAAATGAAGCCGCGGACCGCGATGTTGTTTCAGACATTAACAGAAAATTGTCCGAAATAGTTCCTGTAGAATCTACCTATCAGCACTATGAAGGAAACTCGGACGCCCACATCAAGAGTTCATTGATGGGATCTTCGATACAAGTCATTGTAACCCAAGGAAAACCGGTCCTTGGTCAATGGCAGGGGATCTTTTTCTGCGAGTTCGATGGGCCCAGAAGAAGAAAAGTTTTCGTTAAGACTATAGCCGGCTAAAGCAATTTAAAGAGCGAGAAGAATTGACACAGCTAAATTCCAAAGTTGAAATTTTTACTGATGGGGCCTGCAAAGGAAACCCCGGCCCTGGTTCTTGGGCTGCTATCCTCAAGTATGGAAATCATGAAAAGATTTTGTGCGGGGTGGATCCTCAAACTACGAACAACAGGATGGAAGTTACAGCGGCGATCAAAGCCCTCGAAGCTTTGAAGAGGCGTTGTGACATAAAAATAGCCACGGATTCAAAGTATCTCATGTTAGGGATTACCCAATGGCTCAAAGGCTGGAAATCCAGAAACTGGAAAACCTCTCAACACAAACCCGTAAAAAACTCAGATCTATGGCAAAGGTTGGATGAACTCAATTCCATGCATGATGTTGAGTGGGTCTGGGTTCAGGGCCATTTTGGTCATACGGAAAATGAACGGGCGGATCAGCTGGCGAGAAGCTCCCTGAAAGAGTTTCTGGCTAGTCAGAAAGAGGTTTAAGGAACATTTGTGCGGGATAGCCGGATTTGTTAACGCTGAAGGGACAGTCGAACAACAGGCCATTTGGATCAACCAAATGACAGAGGCCATACGTCACCGTGGCCCTGATGGAGCGGGAACATACATAAATCCACCAGTTGTACTGGGACATAGAAGGTTAAGCATTATAGACCTTCAAACTGGTGGGCAACCCATGAAGGATGATTCCAATGAGAGCGCTATAGTATTCAATGGAGAGATATACAATTTCCATGAGATCCGAGACGACCTTGAAAAAAAAGGACATCAGTTTAAGACTAAATCGGATACAGAAGTATTGCTCAAAGCCTATCTCTGCTACGGCGAGAAATGTCTTGATGCTCTAGAAGGGATGTTCGCCTTTGTTATTTGGGACGCTAAGAGTAAGTCCCTGTTCGCTGCAAGGGACCGTTTGGGCAAAAAACCATTTTATTATACCATTCAAAACGGAATTTTCGCGTTTGCTTCGGAGTTGCTTTCATTCAGGAACCTTCCTTTCATCAGGCTCGAGATAGACAAAAAGTCGATAGCAAGATATCTAACGTATGAGTACGTTCCTACTCCTCACTCAATATACAGAAACATTTTCAAACTTAGGCCTGGTCATTTTTTAAAATTCCGGGAGGGAAACCTAGAAACAAGGCGTTACTGGGATCTCCCGGTCCCACATGAAAATACGGCTTTATCCGACGAGGAATGCTGCGAGAGGATACGGAGTCTTCTCGGCGGAGCTGTAAAAAAGCGCTTGATTAGCGATGTTCCTCTTGGAGTCTTTTTGAGTGGAGGGATTGATTCATCTGCAGTTGTTGCTTTGATGAGTGAAATAGTCTCTGGCCACGAAATAAAAACATTTAGCATTGGTTTCCAGGAATCTAGTTACGACGAATCACCTTATTCGAGATTAGTTTCCAAACAGTTTGGAACGGATCATTACGAGGAAATCCTGAGCGCTTTAGACGCCGGGAGTCTTTTACCCGACATTGTCTCACGGCAGGATGAGCCAATGTCTGATCCGTCAGTTGTCCCTACATTTCTTTTGTCTCAAATTACTAGAAAAAAGGTTACTGTGGCGCTTGGAGGAGACGGGGGAGACGAGCTTTTTGGGGGTTACGAATATTTCACTGGTTCGATGCTGTCTGACTATTACCTTAAGATACCGAAGATTTTGAGGGATAGAGTAATAAAACCAGTTTGTAACTTCCTTCCTTCCTCCACTGGGTATGTAAATCCCAGGCACGTAGCGCAAAAATTTATTAATGGAGCCGAAGCCCCGGAATGGCTTCGCAGTCAAATATGGGTAGGAGCATTTTCCCAGGATTTCGAAAGAGCGTTATGGACTGATTTTCCATTTTCTCCATCCGATCCCTTGGGCCTTTACAATGAAACCAGGCGGTTATTCCAGAATTTCAGGGCTGCGACTTCTCTCGACAAAGTTTTTTATCTCTTTGCAAAGCAGTATCTTCTGGATTACATTCTCGTCAAGGTCGATCGATGCTCAATGATGAACGCCCTGGAGGTGAGGGCTCCCTTTCTGGATAAGGATGTGGTGGAGTTTGTATTCAGTCTTCCCTCACGGCTGAAAATAAAAAGATTTGAACGAAAATATCTTTTAAAAAAGGCACTCAAAAACCATCTCCCGGCATCCATACTGCACCGGAAAAAGAGAGGTTTTCTTATACCAACCGCTCTTTGGCTCAAACAGAATCTTCGCCCGCTGGTTGAAGAAACATTGGGTGAACGCAATTTGAAAGAGCAGGGTCTTTTTGAGCCGAAAATTGTGGCGGAGATGGTTTCCTTGCATAATGAGGGTAGAGTGGATTACCGAAAGGAATTGTGGACTTTACTTGTCCTTCAGTTATGGTTGAAATCCAATCCATCTAGTATGGTTTAGCCCTTTTCACCCCTATTCAGGAACGATTCTGGATGATCCTTTCCAGGAACTGAATCAACTGTTGATTTCCCAGAAAATATCCCCTTTTGATATTTTTCCTGAACTCGTCAAGACGATTTTCAAAATCCTCAAAAAGTTTTTCGGATGGGTTAAGGGAAGTTGAGTAATCTCCGTATCCACATTGGGCAAGAAAATACGCATTGATAAACTGCTCATAAGCTTTTGCAATCGGGAAAGCCAAAACGGGTTTCCCCAAATAAATGGACTCACACAAAACATTGTGACCGCCGTTAGTAATAGCGTAACGTGCAGAGGCCAAATCCTCAAGAAAACCATCGGTAGACGGGGCCTTGAAAACAAGATTTTTTCGGCTGGGTTGGGCACCAAAACCGTAAATTACAAATTTGGCGCCAATCTTCTCCAGCACTGGAAAGAGCTTTTGGAATGTAGGAGAAGTCTGATAGACCAGCACATGATCTCCGTCACTAGGTTTTGCCATCTGGACGGCTTTTCTTACAAGCGGTGGTGTTACGACAATCGTCCGGTTGTCCTTGGGAGGCAGGTCAAAAAAAGAAACAATAAAATATCTGGAGCAGTTACTGTACAAATATTTAATGACCGAACAGGTTAAAAAACGGCTAAGCTTTTCCGTCGGGGGATTTTGGTACCGACAATGGGTCAAAATATGCTGGTGATCTATACTTATGCATGTTCGTCCGAGACTTTTCGCCGCTAACGGTGTGAAGTACTCGTAATCGGTCAAGATCTGATCCGGATCAAAATCCTGGATAATGTCCATCAATCGGCGTTTAAATTTTGATCCCTCGAACAGGACATTTAGGGCATTTGATACTGTAGATTGGATATCAACCTTATTGTTTTTGTAGAATGTTGAAAGCATGGGAATATCCTCGACCACGTAACCCTCGTGTCGAAGATCGTGGACCTTTCCACTACCGACAAATAAAATCTCGTGATTGGGCATTTCCTGGGCTACAGTGAGGGCCCTTGCAACATGACCTCGAGCGTCACCCATAACTCCATAAAGAATACGACCCATACAGGAACCCTGCTGACGAAGCTTTTTGATCCAAAGACTAAATCTGGTTCTATCTGCCGCTAACTCTGAACGAAAATCCTTGTTACCCGAGGCGAAATCTTGCAGGCTATTTCGTAATTTATCGTATCTCCATTTGACGCTATTTCATCCGGGAGAATTTCCTGATCCTCCTGGCGACCAATGAGCACAACTTCATCCCCAACGGAAGCCTCAGGTATATCAGTCACGTCGATCATTAGTGTATCCATGCAGATGGTCCCGACAACTTTGGCTCTTTGACCTCGCACGAGGACTTCGCCCCGGTTGGACTGGAATCTTGGGTAACCATCGTTGTATCCCACATGTAAGGTCGCTATTCGACAATCTCTGCATGTCACGAAACGCCGGTTATATGATATGCACCTGCCGGCCGGATGAGTCTTGATCTGGGCTATTTTGGTCGAAAAGGTGATGACACGATCCAGTTCGACAAGCTTGCTCACAGAAGCTGAAGGATACATTCCGTAAATCGCCAATCCCGGTCGTACCATGTTGTACCGAGTCTCAGGGAATCTCACCAGCGCAGAGGTATTTGCCGCATGGATATAACGGAAAGTGAATCCACGTTTTCTGGCCTGATCCAGTACAGAATTAAAAGCCGCAATTTGATTCCTGGTATAATCATCGGATTCAGGATCATCAGCACTCGAAAAATGAGTCATTATCCCTTCCACAACTAGGTTTTCCATTTGGAAAATCTTTTCCATAAAGGGTAGGGCCTCTTCGTGCCAAATTCCGGATCGTCCCATGCCCGTGTCAATTTTGAGATGAACGGGAATTTTGAAACGTCCTTTTGCTGCTAAATTCAATCCCTCTGCGAGGTCCAGAGATGGTATGGTGGTACTTAAACGGTATCTGATAATTTTATCGGTCTCTTCAGGGAGGACATTAAACACAAGTATGGGAGCATCTATACGATTTTCCCGAAGTGTCGCCCCCTCGTCCGGAAACGCTACAGCCAAATAAGACGCCCCATTCTCCAACGCTACTTTTGATGTCCGGATAGAATCGTTTCCATAGCCAAAACTTTTGACTACCGACATTATCTCTACTGAATCTCCGACTACGGCCCTGATTTTCTTAATATTGGAAGCTATCGCATCCAAATTTACGAGGAGCCGTGTCGGGCCAATTGAACCGACTAGATCCCGCGCAACCCGTTCGAGACGAAACCATCTCGAGCCCTTGAATAGGACTACGTCTCCGCGATTCATGATCTTTTCGAGTTCAATAGCGGCTTCATTGTAAGTCCGGGTATGAGAGATGTTTCTGGAATTCATCCCTTCCTTCGAAGCGGCCCTGGCTATTAATCCGGCATTCTCGCCTACGGTTATAAGGTAATCAATCCCAGCTCTTGCAACATCTCTTCCTAGTGCAATATGCTCTTCACGACTGTGGAGTCCCAAGTCTAGCATTTCACTTAGCATGGCGATCTTTCGCCTACCCTCACCAACCTTAACCAGAGCGTCAATGGCTCCTTTTACGGAAGCAGGATCGGAGTTATATGTGTCATTAATGAGAGTAATCCCCGTGACTGTCGTGTGGATCTCCAGCCTCATAGGGGCGTGCCGAAATTCTTCCAGACCCCTTTTTATGTTATTTAGAGACGCTCCCAACATTCTGGCCGCAGCCGCAGCCGCAAGAGCATTTAATATGTTAAAATATCCGGCCACGGAAAGGGCTACAGTCATGTCCTGACCGAAGATTTTCATCTTGAATGTGTAACCCTTTTCAGATGAGGGGCGCGAGTCAAGGGCTCTAACATCGGCATGCTCGGCGAACCCGAAAGTGACAATTCGTGCGGCAGTCCTGTCACAACACCTCTCACTGAATGGATCGTCAGCATTTATAATCAGAAATGAGTCGCTTGTAAGGTTTTTGAATAACTGTATTTTTTCTTCCAGGGTGTTCTCGAGGCTGCCCAAACCGCCGATATGAGCTTTACTGATGACGGTAAGAATACCATGGTCAGGTCTTATCATACGTTCGAGTCTGGTCATCTCTCCTGGCAAACTTATACCGGCTTCAATTATGGCTACCTGATGCTCCGGCCTCATGCCCACAAGCGCTAGGGCTGCTCCCACCTGGGTATTATAAGACAAGGGAGACCTGTATGTTTTACGATCCAGACACAATATCGAGGCTAGCATTTCCTTAACCAGGGTCTTCCCGTTACTTCCCGTGACCCCTATCACGGGTATCCCAAATTGTTGTCGATGGAAGGCAGCTAGTTTTTGTAAGGCTACTAAGGTATCGTGGACTTCTATGAGTGTAGCTTTTTGGGGTAGCTCCTCTTCGAACAGCTTGCCCTGGCTTATCACAGCTCCTCTAGCACCCAATCGTAAAGCGTCGAGCGCAAAATCAGCGCCATTGAAATGGGGGCCCTTTATAGCCCAGAAAATATGATTTTCACCGATTGGCTTGCGGGTGTCTATTGAGATACCAGAAATGGCCCCAGAGGATGGACCTTTTACACGTAGCGGCTCTATTACATTTATGATCTGTTTCAAATCCATAAAATTCAGGTTATCAATACCTGGGTTCTCCAGCAAATTCGAGCTAACACATTCCGAACCTGCCGAAGTATCAGGAACGCCAATATCGATTTTTTGAAACATTTTTTTCACCCCTCTATAAAAGGTTTCCGGGGTTCTTCTTTCTCTATTCTGATGATCAGCATAGAAGGCTCTAACATGATAAAAGATGATTTACAATATTGAGTCAAGCTGCGAGTCTAGCCAGCCAGATTTAATGCTAACATTGGCCTCAGGTTTTTTTGGAAAAAGACTTGACAGAGTTTTTTTTAATAATATGCTGCGTAGAGTGTTTATGTTGTTCACGTTTGAGTTTGAGCCCATGATGTGGTATAATTAAAAACAATAAACTTGGCTAATTTTCAATAATTTGGGTGAAGTCTTATTTGATTTGAAGGGAGTGACATGGTGGGTAACAGGTTGTCGATTGGTATAAAACCAGCATTCCTAGCGTTAATTTTGTTAATCATACCGACGGCACTTTTAGCTGACGAAATTAAATCATCTGCAACTGACATCGTTAATGCTGAATCAAAAAAAGATGACAGGGTTCTTGAGAACGCCCTGGCAGATTATAGGCCTATACCTGATTGGCTTTCGGCGGTCCTGAACTGGCTCCCACCAGAGAATAACAATCTTAAGTCGGCCGCAATTGAGGAAGAAGAGGACCTTAGCAAAGAAATAGGTCAGAGCTTTACAAGCCCTAAAAAGCAGGGAGCTGTATCTACGTGCCGAAATTCTGTCGTGTTGAAAGATATCCCACCGTTGTATACCTCTCCCAAAATTGATGGAGAGGGAGTTTGGGCAAGCAAAGATACTCCAGTTGGTGAGGATGGAAAGCCGTTAGTTTACAAGACGGTTTACCGTCCTAGTGTAGAATTTCCAAACTCCATTGTTTACATGGCAGTTTTTGACATGAGCCGGCTCAAACCCAGGCTCTTCATAGGTCAAACTGAACCGGGTATTTATCAGATTTCAGACACAACCCCTCGTGAATCACTGTCAAGAATAGTAGCCATTACAAATGCTATGTGGATGCAGCAGCATGCTAGAGGAGCAGGGGCGATCTTCAGGGGTAAGGTTGTCTACCCGATGGTACCGGGGATGGCCACTCTAGTGGTTTATCAGGATGACTCGGTTGACGTGCTTGAATGGAGTAACGATATTCCGCTGTCGATTGTAAAAGACGCCCGTCAATTACGCCATCTGATTTTGAAGGATGGAAAGGTTGTCAACAAGGTAATAAAGAACGGGAAGGCAACTGATGCAGAAATCGGTTTGGGCGGTTTTTTGATCGATAACAGCGGTTCCAGTACGATGAACAATGAATATTGGTACCTCGCGAATAGAACAGCTTTTGGTATTAGGGACGATGGTAATCTCGTTTTTGCCATGGGGCATCACTGCAGTACTAAGGATCTCGCCAGGGCGCTGGCCCTCGCAGGTTGTAAGAGGGCTATACACGGCGACGCGAACATACACAACATTGTGTGCAATTTCTATTTCCGCGATGAAAACAACAAAATAATAAAACGTGATAGGCTTTCTCCAGAGCAGTTGCAGTACACCATGAAACGTTACGACCAGGGATACGCCAAAGATTTTTTCGCCTTTTACGAAAAATAGGATTTCGCTGCTTAAACAGGGGTGTGAATCCACTAGTTAATGGCCATAGACTATTTCATCAAGGGCCTCATAATAGGTTTTTCTCTGGCGATCCCAGTCGGGCCTATTGGGCTACTTCTAATAAGAAGGACATTGGCCAGGGGGAGAATGTCGGGGTTGGTTTCCGGACTCGGGGCTGCGACAGCTGACAGTATATATGGAGCCATAGCGGGATTTGGGCTAACACTCCTTTCAAACTTCCTGGTCAAGCATTCCGTAATTTTAAGGCTAATGGGGGGAATATTCCTCTGCTATCTGGGTGGCAAGATTTTTGTTTCCAAGCCACGTGAAAAACCTACCAAAGGATCAGACGAAGACCTGATCGGAGATTATTTTTCGACGCTATTTCTCACATTGACAAACCCCCTCACAATCGTATCTTTTGCTGCGATATTCGCCGCTACAGGGGTCGTAATTGTGCCGGGAGAATATTACGGAACAGCTAGCCTCATTTTAGGGGTGTTTGGCGGGTCTTCTATGTGGTGGCTAATATTAAGTGGCCTGGTGAGTCTTTTTCACGGAAAACTTGATGCGGGAGGCATTCTGATCGTCAACAAAATATCAGGCGCGTTGATCGCGTCCTTTGGCTTAATGATATTTGTGAGCCTTCAAATATGGCCCCAATAAATTTCCCCGAAATGATTGGCAGGATTTTCACTCTCTTTTTATAATTCCCCTAGCTGTTTGGCGTATACCATCAAATCTCGGCCCGAGAAAGTTACAAAGATTGCTCGTTCTATTCTAGGGAAACGCTTTAATTGTTCCAACGACGTTCTTAATGCTATCTCGCACGCCTCATTTATTGGATAGCCATAAACACCAGTGCTGATTGATGGAAAGGCTAGAGATTTAAGCCCGTTTTCGTTAGCCACCTCAAAAGATCGCCTGTAGCATCGAGCGAGTAGCTGTGATTCACCAGCATGGCCGCCCCGATATATTGGTCCCACAGTGTGTATTATATGGCGAGCGGGCAAAGCATGTCCTTTTGTGATTTTCGCGTCCCCGGTTTCGCAACCGCCCAAGGCCCTGCATTCGACCAACAATTCCGGACCTGCGGCCCTGTGTATCGCTCCATCCACTCCGCCGCCACCCAACAGGCTATTGTTTGCAGCGTTAACAATGGCGTCCACAGGAAACCTCGTTATATCCCCCTGGGCCAAGTGGATTCTCTCTTTCATGGCTTTTCCTCCAGATTTGACGGTGGCTTTTGCGACTAGTAATAAATTTCTCTTACATTTT
>JBMFSZ010000032.1:0-15904 GCA_049967315.1 Desulfomonilaceae bacterium | reverse complement strand
AAATAAGCTTGGGAATAAGCTCTCCAGGCGTGAGGAAAAAGGCAGAGGTAAAAAGATACAGCGCAACAGCGGAGGGATGGAAGATAAGGGAAAAGAAATGGGCAAGATTTTCCTTGAATTTCTGATCAGACTTGAGACATTTTTCCTGGAATTCTTGAGTCACGGCGCACCTCATTTTCTTAATTCGTCTCGAAAGAATTAATTACCCTTTTCCTCACGCTCAATTTTGCATGAAATCCCTTTGCCCTTCAATCCGGTTTCAAAACAGCCATTGCAAGATATGCACGTAGCCTTCGAGGTTTCCCCCGCCTGCCAGCGCTTTACCAGATCGGGTTGCCTGATAAATGGCCTAGACATGCTTACGTAGTCAGCCTTCCTGTCATCAAGGACCTCATCAATTTTCTTGAGTGATCTGAAACCGCCAACCAGTGCTATTGGGACCTTCACCTTTTCCTTGAAACGGGCCGACATGTCTGCGAAGTAAGCTTCGTCGTTCTCGTGGAGAATTTTGGTCCTCAGGGGTCCAAGTTTACCCGAAGAGGCGCTTCCTCCACTGAGCTCTATCAGGTCAATGCCGTCGTCAACCAGTCTGGTGGCGATTTGTAAGGTTTCCTCAATTTCCAGACCGTTTTCAACAAAATCAGCAGCGTTGAGCTTGATCATGAGCGCCATATTATCGTCTATGGCAGACCGAACGGCTTCCATCGTTTCTGCGAGGAACCGATAACGATTGGCAAGCGAACCGCCATAGCTATCACGTCTGGTGTTCCAGCATCTGGCCAGAAACTGGTTTATGCCATAGCCATGGGCAGCGTGTAGCTGAACGCCATCAAATCCGGCTTCCTTAAGGCGTCTGGCAGCGTCCGCGTAAGCCTGGATGAGTTCAACAATATCGTTTTTGGACATGACTTTTACGGGATGTTTTACCGTTGGGTCAGAAACTTCCGATGGCGCCCAGATTTCCCCTTCCTGGGGAAATAACCTGGGATTAGCCCTGAATCCGGTGTGAACAATTTGACCTACGAGCTTGCCGCCTTCTGCATGCACTGCGTCGGCCAGTTTTTTCAGACCGGGTACCTGTGAGTCGTCATAAACACCAACCATGAAAGGAAGCTGGATGCCATTGGGCAGGATGTACTGGTAGCCTGTGATTATGAGGCCAATCCCTCCTCGTGCAAGGCGGCTATAGATATCCAGTGTCAAATCAGTTACAAAGCCTTTGGCGTCAGCGGAGCCTGTCCAGGTAGCTGATCTGATGGCCCGGTTCTTCAATTCAATTGCTCTTATAGCTGAATTATCAAAAAGCTTAGTCATACAAACGACCCCTGACGGACCTTGCCAGATACGGTTGTCAAAAAATTACGAAACGCCTGCGCACCAGAAATGGCAGACGTTGTAGAGACGTTTTGGACCAGGCGCGAACAGGTGAGCTACACAAATGATTCCGAACGCCGTTGGCGCCAGGTCAAACGAAAATTGGCTGTGAAAGACTTGAGGATGAACAGGCGATCTGTTCGATCTGGTCTATTCCACAACTACGAGAACATCCCCGACCTGGTAGGACTCCCCCACTTTTGCCTTAATTTCCTTTACTGTTCCGCTTGCGGTGGAAACGATAGGAAGTTCCATTTTCATGGCTTCGATGACGACGAGTTCGGCCTCTTCCTGGACGGAATCGCCTACGTTGACGAGTATGTTGATGACTTTGCCATTCATGGGCATAGTAACTTCAGCCATGTCCATAACCTCCAGAACGTGATTTTTGGTTTTCAGACTTAAGGGGATTTTTTAGAAAATGCCCTGAAGAATCCTAAACAGACCATAGAAGCAATATACGATTACCTAGCAGCAAATTGCAAAGACAAACGCGCCTTTGCAGTTAAATCAAATAAAAAAGAGCCGTTTAATGGCTATTGCGCCGTTTAGGCGCTAACATACCACTGGACGACTCATCTTTTTCACTACGCCGCACATTCGGAAATTCCGATGGCAGGATCGCGCCTTAATGCGGTTTTGACGAAGGCTGAACCAGTTCCATAAGAATCCCATGAGTGGCCTTTGGATGCATGAAGGCGACCGACATGCCATGCGCGCCCTGCCTGGGGGTTTCATCAATTAGCTTTACCCCCTTGGCTTTCAGTTCGTTTACCGCTTCATTTATATCATCCACTTCATAGGCGATATGATGAATGCCTTCTCCGTTTTTTTCGACAAACTTCTTGACGGCGGAAGCGCCCGAGATATCCTGTAGCAGTTCTACAGAGCTTTCTCCAATTGGTATAAAGGCAATTTTCATCCCCTGGAATTCTTCCGTGTGAGTGACTTCAAGGGGCAGACTAGCCGTGAAAAAATTCATAGCTGATTCAAGGTCTTTAACGGCGACGCCAAGATGGGCGATCCTTTTAATTTTCATTTAAACCTCGTGTCCTCAGGCGCTGGTTTCCACCGCGAACAGCAATTAGGAATCCGATGACGTTGTTGTTGAACTACTCGATGTGGTTGACGAGCTTGAAGTATCGGAGCCGGTTGATGAACCTGATGACTCACTGTGGGAACCGGATGGTTTACCCTGTGCGCCTGCTGAGCTGCGGTTTCCATAATCTGTTACGTACCAGCCTGAACCTTTAAGCACAAAGGTGGACTGCGATATCAATTTTCTGGCCCGACCGCCGCATTCAGAGCAACTGTCGATTGGGTCATCCGATATTCTCTGCCAAGCTTCAAATTCTTTTCCGCACTTTTCACATCGATACTCATAAATTGGCATGACTCAGAAAACCTCCTGATCATTTTTGAGTAAATTTTGCATGTTAAATTAGACGCTAAACTTTCAATCCGGATTCATAAAGACTGAACAAACTGTCCATACTTTCAACACCGGCCAGCATTTCTCTGGTAATTTTGTGAACGACATCTTCTTCTTTTTTCCGTTCATCACAGGTCCCGAAGAAGTCCACACCGAACTTCCTGAACCTGACAATGTGAACCAGTTCGTGTGTAAGCACAAAAAGCCCTAGAGTCCACAGATCATGTCGCTGAGGTCTCAGCAGGGCTCTTAGAATTGTGGGATCGGCCAGCAAAACCCCGTAATAGTAATCCCGCTTCTCGGCACGTTGAGTTTTCCCCGTATGTCGAGTGTCGAAACGGACAGTCTGCGCGAATACGTCAGTGTCACGCAAATACTTCGCGGACTCTTTCCAGGTCATTAGTGAATAGGGGTTCTTGATCCAGTCGTCATGGGCCAGGTTGAAATACTGAGCCACAAGACTTTCCGCCAAACGGGCCGCCCTATCAACGGTAGTGCGATCTGTCTCGGTAAATAAGCCAAGTGAACCCATTTCAACCCAACCTATTTGTTTTTATGCCGCTGTTTGGCGCGAAGCTTTTTATGTTTATGCTTGCGCATTTTCTTCCGTCTCTTTTTTATAATGCTACCCATCTTGACCTCACCAGATTTGGAAACATTATAACTAACATTTCACCCGTCCTGTGTCAACACTGCATTTCAAAAATTAACCTGTGGGTCAAGATAATACATCCACCCATGAATATCAGATATGCTCAAACAACGGCTTGTCAAGTATGAAAAAAGGAAAGTTTCGAGGATGAACCAAATGAGATTTGGGGATCTGAAGAATAGTGATCAATTTTTCCGGAAAAAAATTGTACATATTCCTTTCAAAATGATAGGGTATCATGGTAGTGAATTATCTTGACATCAGAAGTAAAGTTAAATAAAAATTAATAGGGAGATTCTTCTTAATTTGATAGTTTTTTATGAGGACAACAAATGCGAATTACTACAACCAGTCGATACGGTGTTAGAGCTCTGTTTGATGTGTCCTACCACGGCGGTGGGGAACCCACTCAAATCAAAGACATATCCAGACGTCAAAAAATTTCTCAGCGATACCTCGAACAAATCTTCAATAAACTGCTGAAAGCAGGGCTGTTGAAAAGCCGTAGGGGCCCACGAGGCGGTTACATGCTAGCTAAAGACCCTTCCGAGATAAGTGTGGGAGACATTATCCAGGCTGCTCAAGGTCCGATCGTCCCGGTGCGCTGCCTCGGTGAGGACGAATGCAAACGTGGCAATTGCGATGTTTGCCAGGGTTGTGTGACGCGGCACGTATGGAAGCAGACTCAGAATATATTGATCGATTATTACAACTCTGTATCAATTGCCGATCTCTGCTCGATTGCCCGTAAAGAGGGACTTTCCAGGGAATTGGATCATAAATACATGTACTTTATCTAGTAGATATCTTATAAAACCTTCAGGATTTCTGGTTTAATTTATGCGCGATTGCTCCACCTTGCTGGATTGTATTGGGAAAACCCCGGTTGTGCGACTACCGGAAGATAAACCGGATAACAAGGGCCAGATTTGGGCCAAACTTGAATTTCTTAATCCGGGCGGGTCACTTAAAGACCGGATGTGTTTAAACATAATCAATTCGATGGAGAAAGCCGGCTTGCTCGGGGTTGGGGGCAGGTTAGTTGAAGCTTCGGGGGGTAACACAGCTATAAGCCTTGCCATGATAGCCGCGGCCAAAGGCTATGGGCTGACCCTTGTAATGCCGGAAAGTGTTCAGCATGCGAGAGTTCAACTGTTATCGGCCTACGGGGCTGAGATTGTTTTGACCCCAGCTACAGCCGGGATGAGAGGCTCGCTTGAGAAAGCTCAGGAAATTTCCGAGAAAGCTGAAAACTGGAGGCTGCTGAACCAGTTCGAAAATCCCGCAAACCCGGCTGCTCATAGACTTACCACTGCCGTTGAAATCCTGAAATCGCTGGGAAAATCGCCGGATGTTTTTGTCATGGGGGTAGGTACTGGAGGCACCATAAGCGGAGTTGGCGAAGCGTTGAAGAAGCACAACAGGAATGTAAAAATAGTTGCAGTGGAACCTGCAGAGTCCCCTGTCTTGTCCGGTGGCAACCCCGGTCCTCACAGGTTTGCCGGGATAGGAGCGGGCTTTATCCCGAAGAATCTGAATCTTGGCATAATTGACGACGTGGCTCTGGTGACATACGAACAGGCCAGGGAGGCTACCAGGACTCTGGCGATACGTTACGGCATATACACCGGGCTTTCATCGGGGGCCGCATATAGCGCAGCGCTGGCACAAAGGGCAAAAATTGGACCCGATAAAATAATCCTGACCATAATTTGTGACGCTGGGGACAGATGTACACCAATCGCATAGGGCAGAGCCTAAATCAATCCTTCTCAAATTTCTTGAAAACAGCTTTTATTTAATAATCCCAGACAGCTTTTACTAGACACGGCCACAATGTTAGAATATTTTTCTTGGGGTTTTACAAAAATGGAGGTCACGATGGCTTCGGTTGCAAGGCATGTTCGTCTCATTATCCTGATTTCATTGATCCTCACCGGATTTACTTTAAGCTCTACAGTCCTCATGGCAAAAGATGAGCCTGATTCTGGCAAGAAAAAGAGTTCTGAAGAGAAGGTCTGGCGTAGTGAAGAGTTGAGTATGCTGGCCATCGGGCTGGGGGTAGGGGATGTAACCGGCGACGGAAAGAACGCAATCGTTGTAGCCGGTCCTTCTTCCGTGTACCTTTATCGTTTTTCCGAAAATAGAATGAGTCTTTTGACCGAATATTCTGCAGGCAGCCTTGAAATAAAATCCATAGATGTAGCGAAGATCAGAAAGAATGGGCCGGCAAGAATTTACGTGACGGCCCAGAACAGAGGATCAGTCGCGTCCTTTGTTCTGGAGTACAAAAATGGAAGCCTGGTCCCAGTGATAGAAAACGTCAATTATTTTTTGAGGGTCATAAACTATCCGACTCACGGGCCAATCCTGCTGGGGCAGAGGAAAGGGCTTTCAACCATGTACGACGGCCCCATATACCGTATGGAAGATAATGGTTCATCGCTGGTGGCTGGTGACAGGTTTGGCGTTCCGTTGAAAATACCAATTTTCGGTTTCACCATAGGTGATTTTGAGGGCAAGAAAAAGCCTCTAATTGCGGTTTATGACAGGGAGGACCACCTGAGGATCTATAACCCGGCCGGAAAGCGGCTATTTGTTTCAAAAAGCTATTATGGCGGGTCTGACATACTGTTGCGGTGGTTTGGCCCCGAGGTCATTCGGGAAAAATCAAAAGATCTTTCAGTTGATCTTGTATACGTTCGCCCACGCATCCAATGGTGGAGCCCATCTGTAGGAGATCCAGCTCAGATCCTGGCTATAACACATAGTTCCGGAACCATGAGAGTGCTGTCCAGGACCAAGATGTTTGAAGAAGGGCAAATTGTAGGCCTAATATGGAATGGTGATGCCCTGGATGAGCGGTGGACGACACCCAAAGCCCAGGGCATGATTGTTGATTTTTGCATTGATTCTTTGCCCGGGCTAGACGGCCAAAGGCTGATTGTACTGGAAAGAAAAAAGACCGACTGGCTATCTTTCCTGTTATCAAGAAGCCAGGTAAAAATTTATAGCCTACAGCAGGTCATGGACGAAGGAAAGTCCAGCAGCCGTAAAGAAACCAAAGATTAACACTCCCATTTGACAATTGGCAGAAGAAGGTTGGGAGTCCTAACCTTAGCCTATTTCACAGGTAATGGGGCACAATCTGGAGCCGCTTCGATCCTGCTGTAAAAACTGGTTCTCAATTCAGGGGAAAGCTCTTTTAGTTGCGAATTGATACCAGTGCGGATTTGGTTCTTGAAGTCGTAATAATGTTCCGCAACAATCAGGGAAACGATGAACCGATCGAACCGGCTGGGGAACTTCCATAAGGCCTTAAAGAAACATTTCCAGAAAAGGGATCGGGTGGGATAAATGATACCATTCCTGAGTATTGTTATGATGGCGGCTCTAAGTTCGAACCAGAGTAAGGGTTTAAAAGGTCTCCTGACCTTTGGCGGGTCCATTTCAGCGAAAAGTTGATAAGCTCTGTTTATATAGGTTTCCGGCTTATACAGCGTCTCGTAAACTGCCACAAATTCTTTTGCAATCTCCTCAAGAGGACGGGTGGGCACGAAGTTCACCAGACCGGTCTGGTTACTCATGTTCTCGTCATCCATCTCGAGTAGCCGGTTTTCGGATTGAAGCCGGACGCATAGATCCGTCCCGGGTCCTGCCTGCAGAAGAGTCGTAAACAGCTCCGGTATGTGATTCCTCTCGGCGAAATTGATGAGGCGCTGGCCGGCTCCTGCGGTTTCCTGATCGAAGCCAAGAATAGCTCCAGAAATAACCTGAAAACCAGCCCTGGAAATTTTCCTGCAAACTTCGTCAAGGTCAATATTTGTGTTTTGTAATTTCTTGGCTTCTTTCAGACAGTCCTCATCAGGAGTTTCAATACCAACGAAGACCCTGTTAAATCCGGCCACGTACATGTCTTCCATCAGTTTTTCATCAGCGGCCAGGTTGACTGACGCCTGAGTGTAAAAATCGAAAGGCCGGTTTCTGGCTTCCATCCAGGGTATGAGTTCTTTTAGAAGGGCTTTGGTTTTGTTTATACTTCCGATGAAGTTGTCATCAGCGAAGAAAACATGCCGGCGCCATCCAAGTTTATAGAGCTGATCCAGTTCCTGAATTATCTGTTCAGGATTCTTTGCGCGTACCTTACGACCCAGCATATTTGTGACATCGCAGAATTCACATTGAAAGGGGCAACCTCTTGTAAACTGGACCAGCATATCCACGTAAGCGTTGATGTCGAGTAAGTCAAATCTTGGAACAGGGCTTTGGGTCATGTCGGCCCGCTGTTCGGATTGAATAATCCGACCGAAATCCTTCACCTTAACGCATCTGAGCAATTCCCCCATATGAACTTCGGCTTCTCCCCTTACTACCAGGTCAGCGCCTGCCTCGAAAGCCTGTTCAGGAACATGAAATGACCACGGTCCACCTACTGCGACAATCTTGCCTCGCTTCTTGGCTTTTTTGATGATTTCTATAATACCCTTTTGCTGAACCGTCATTCCTGAAACGAGAATCAGATCTGATTGATCCCATTGGGATTCGGAAATGTCCTGAAACACCATATCAACTAGTTCGACATCCCAATCCTTTGGGAGTAGCGAAGCGATAGTTATGAGTCCGAGTGGGGGAAGAAGCCCCCGCTTCCCTGTCATTTTAAGGACTTTGTTAAATGACCAGAAAGTTTGTGAATAAACAGGATTTATAAGAAGAGTTCGCATCATTATATCCAGAGTTATACGTTTACTTAAAGTAACAGCATTTTGTCTTTAGAGCAATATGTATAAAGGCCTGTACCATATTGCTGATGTTATCAATGTGCGTCGGAACCTCTTAAGAATCAAGGAAATTATCCTTGACACTGAAGAAAGCCTCAATAATAATCCTCCGCAAATTACCTGCGTTTGGGAACCCCAATGCCTGCCATTCAAAACATTTACGAAATAAAAGATTACAGCAATCGAATTCCACTGCCGAATTCTATAAGTTTTAACGTGGATGTGCGAGAGACAAACATCCGGGTTCAGGCCAAGGTCGATCTTTCGGCAAAAGCCAAGGAATCAGTTTTTCGCTACCGATATCAGATAGAAGAGTACCTCAGACAACATCCGGCGTTAAGAGAGACTCAGAGCCCCATTCAGATTTATTCGTCAGCGCCTGAAATCGTGAAGTATTGTGACATAGCCAGTCGAAATACGGGAGTGCCTCCAATGAGCTGCATGAGTGGCGCCATGGCTGACTTTGTTGGGAGGGATCTGTCTCCCTCGTCGGATACGATAGTGGTTTCCAGCGGCGCTGATTCGTTTATTCACTCCAATAGTCCCCTGGATGTTTATCTTCATTCTTTGGGCTCGCCATTCCATGATCGTCTTGTGTTAAAACTGGACAAATTAAAAAGCACTTTTGGGTTGTCAACCTATGTGCCAGGTCGGGGCATCCAGGCTGTGACGGTGCTTTCCAGATCAGCTTGTTGGGCATCCTCGTTTGCAAAGGACCTCGGCATTAGACTTGCCTCAGGCGAATCTTTGAAGTCGGCTCTGAATAGAGCCGAAGCGTATTCGGATGTAGGTGGGCTTATCATAATAGCGGGCTCAAAGGTGGTCGTGGGAGGAGAGTTTACTTTAGTGTCCGTGAAGGAAGACGAGCGTCGATTGGCTTCCTGAAGGTGTGCCGAATGAAGATCGGGGTTTTGTCAGATACTCATATGAGAGGTCCAGACAAGGTGTTGGACTATATGCTTGACGATATATTCCAAGATACGGATATGATTTTGCATGCTGGAGACATTGTAACCTCCAGAGTTTTGGATATATTGGAAGAGAGAAAAGCCATCGCTGTATGTGGAAATATGGATGATCTCGTAATAGCTGGAACCCTCCCTCAGGTCAGGGTGGTTAAGGTTCAAAACGCCAGGATCGGACTTATTCACGGATGGGGCTCGAAACAGGGGCTCGAGGAAAGGATTCTGACGAGGTTTGAGCAGGATCCTCCTGACTTGATTGTTTATGGGCATTCTCACGTTCCCTTTTTTGGGACGATGAAGGGAGTCCTGATGTTTAACCCGGGTTCGGCTTCGCACCATCTTGGCTTTGAAGATTGCACTGTCGGCATGCTGAAGCTGATCGGAACTAAATTCGAAGCTGAAATAATAAACGTACGGCCCCGGTGATGAAAAATATTTCCAAACGGAAGTTGTTCGTTGTATTCTAGAATACTTATCGAAGACTTTTTAGGGTTATAGATATCGAGTAAGAAAAAAATGGAGCGAATTTGGGCCCCTTGGCGAATTGATTATATTCTTGGATCAGAGAAAGACGCTGGCTGCATTTTTTGCGACAAACCCAAATCTGACAAGGATGAAGAAAACCTCATCGTGCACAGGTCTGAGGGCGCATTTACAATAATGAACAAATTCCCGTATAATAATGGGCACTTGCTGGTTGTTCCTTATCGTCATGCCGATGACATCTGCGAACTCAGCGCCGAAGAGAACAGTCAGGTGATTGAAGAAGTCTGCAGGGCAATGCAGGCCTTGAAAAGAGTTATGAAACCAAACGGCTTTAATGTTGGTCTAAATTTAGGCGTAATCGCGGGAGCTGGCATCGCCGAACATGTCCACTATCACATTGTCCCAAGGTGGATTGGAGACACCAACATGATGCCTGTTCTGGCGGATGTCCGAATTATCCCGGAGCATTTAAGACAAACTCGCGAGAAGCTTGCTCGCGCGTTCGAAAAACTTTTCCCGGCCAAACAAGAATAGGAGTTGTTATGAGACTTATAAAGAGGCTTATAGAGCTGGCCTTCGTCATACTAATCATTTCGTTGTTCATGAAAAACAAGGATATCGAACTCAGTATAAATTATTTTGGGCTCAAGGAACCTATAAGGCTCGCATTCTGGGAACTCGTGACAATTTGCGTGTCTCTCGGGATAATCATAGCTGCCATAGGCGATTTTATAACCCAGCTGAAGTGGGTCGGCGAGCGTCGTCGCATGATCAAGACCGACCGGGAACATGCCGGTGAGGTGGCAGGTTTTAAGAAGACAATTAGCAATCTGGAATCTGAAAATAAAAGACTACAGATTGAATTGGAGGAAAAGAATTCTAAAATAGCGGAATTGGAACATTCAGCTAATGAAATCCACTCCAACGCCTCTTCCGGTTCTGTCTCAGAAGCTTGACATAATAGCTTGTTATAAACCCTCACAATGGACCGGATTGAAGACTCTTGCCCGTCGGTGACTGAATGAACGGGCGCTAGGGTCTTGTCTTGTTAGTGTAATGTGGTCTGGATGAGGGTATAGTTTTTTGTCTGGATATAGATTATGGAAATCATTCGCGTTCGCGAAAAAATTTTTCAGAGCTTCTCCAAACCGTCTGTAGCCCTCGGCAATTTTGATGGTGTCCATCTGGGACATCAGGAAATTCTCCGAAGAACAGTTGAGGCTGCTCACGGTAAGGGGCGGGAGGCTATCGTTTACACTTTTGACCCCCACCCCAGACTGGTTCTGAATCAGGTTAGTGAAATTCCACAGATTACGACTTCAGAAGAAAAGGCTTCGCTACTGGAATCTCTTGGTATAGATGTCCTTATCCTGGCCGAGTTTACGAAAGAGTTTGCCCGCCAAACCCCGCAGGATTTTGTCGAAAATACGCTTGTAGAAGAATTGGCCATCAAAAACCTGTTTGTAGGTGAAAATTACCGTTTTGGCGCCGGCAGGTCCGGTGATCCTTCGCAATTAAAAAAGATGGGGAGAGAGCGGAATTTTTCCGTTCATGTGGTGCCGTCGGTTAAGGTTGACGAGGAGGTTGTTTCATCAACGTTGATTCGACAGCTTCTTCTAGGTGGCAAGATTATGAGGGCCAACGAAATGCTGGGGCGGCCTTTTTCAATTCAGGGAAATGTTATTCATGGACACAGTCGAGGCAAAGCGCTTGGGTATCCAACTGCGAACATCAAACCGGACAGAAAACTCAGACCTCCTGATGGAGTTTATGCCGTATTTTGCAGGTTACAGGGCAGAATCTATCAAGGAGTTATGAACATAGGGAAAAACCCCACGTTTCACGACAGAAAAACGTCGTTTGAAGTTCATCTGCTTGATTTTTCAGAGGAACTGTATGGATCGACAATAAAGGTTTTTTTTAAAGCCAGATTGAGATCTGAGCGCACATTCGAATCGGTGGAAGATTTAAAGTCCCAGATCGCAAAGGATGTAGAAAAGGCGAGATCCGTGCTGGGCAAGAGCCCTCAAGACGACGCCATATTGAGGTAACAAACAACCGGCGCTCCGAATATATTGCAAGCCCGGTCGGTCTGGCAAATCCGCAAAAAAGGACGGGACGAGCTATCGATAAGTACTCGTCTCGTCCTTTTTTTATGCCTCCAAAATAGCGAAAACCGCCATTTGCTGTACTAGAGCTTCTGGCAGCCGCGTTATATATGGCTATTTTTTGAAGAAGGCTTCCTTGGCGGCTGTAAGAGTATTCTTCATGAGCATCGCAATGGTCATTGGTCCGACACCGCCTGGAACAGGGGTAATTGCGGCTGCTTTTTCCTTGACCTCATTGAAAGCCACATCTCCAACAATTTTGAATCCTTTTTCGGTGCCAGGCGCATCAACTCTGTTGATGCCGACGTCTATAACCACGGCCCCTTCCTTTACCATGTCACCTTTCAAATACTCTGGACGTCCGATTGCCGCTATGACTATATCAGCTTCAGCGCATCGCTGTTTCAGATTCTTGGTTTTAGTATGGCACATGGTAACAGTGGCGTTCATGTCTCTTTGATCCAGCATGTTGGAAAGCGGTCTGCCTACTATATTGCTTCGACCCAGTATTACGACGTCCTTTCCTGCTGTCTCAAATCCGCCTCTCTTGATAAGTTCGATAACGCCAGCAGGCGTGCAGGGAAGAAAACGGACTTCCCCAATACTTATGAGACCTACATTGAAAGGATGGAAACAGTCCACATCCTTTTCGGGCAGTATTGAACGCAGGATCTTTGTTTCGGGAATATGTTTTGGTAGAGGCAACTGACAAAGTATGCCGTGAACAGTTTTATCGTTGTTATAATTTTCAATGACCTTGAGAAGCTCTTCAGTTGTTGTATCAGCAGGGAGTCTTGTTTCCAGGGATTTGATCCCTATATACTCGCATGCCTTTTTCTTGTTAAGCACATACACTTTTGAAGCAGGGTCTTCACCGACCAGTATAACCGCGAGGCATGGTTCAAGTCCCTGAGCCTTAAGCTTGACCACTTCTTCCTTCATTTCGTCTTTCAGTTGTGTCGAAACCTCATTGCCACTGATAATCTTAGCCGACATGCGATCCTCCTTTAGGTTGTTTTAGCTTGTATGGTCGTAGCTGGCCATGTGCCGACACACGGCCTATAGATATCAATGAGGAAAAACCCCCAGCCGATCATTGCCCGCCGCTGCTGGCAAAATCGATATTCAAAGCGGGTCAGCCTGATGAATTCGAATCAAAATTTAACTATACACCATCCGGGTCAAAATTGTCTCAGTTATTTTCCCGAATCTTTTTCAATTATCGATGCTATCTTTTCAATTGCCGGGAATAAAGCTGGGTCATCGAGCGACGGCGGACGATTTTCGAGATCTGCCAGAGCAATTTCCTCAGAAAAAGGTATGATTCCAATTAACGGGATCTCCCCAAGATTTTCTCGCAGGAATGTCTCCTGTTCGGAGTTCCGGACCTTACTGCCCACAGCTACTACCCGGGTTAACCCGATATCCTGAGTAAGGGTTCGAACCTTCGCTGCGGTTTCTATACTCCTCTGGCCAGGCTCAACAACTATGATCAGACGGTCCACACCTTGAGCGGTTCCTCGCCCCAGATGTTCGATTCCCGCCTCCATATCCATGATGACAAGGTCTTTTTCATAAAGTACCAGGTGACTGACCAGGGCTTTTAGCAATACACTTTCGGGGCATATACAACCGCCACCCCCTTTTTTAACGGTACCCATAACCAGTAGCCTGACACCATCTTTTTCTTTTCCCAAAGCTTCTGGTAAGTCATCGACCTTGGGGTTCATCTTGAAGAAACCGCCTACCGTCCCGGGCTTGCTTTCCGTACGCTCGTAAATAAGATCTTCCATTTTTGCTATCGGCGTTATACCTGAAGTGTCAATCCCCAAGGCTGATCCGAGATTCGCGTCCGGATCCGCGTCAACAGCAAGGACTCTATATCCCTTCTTGGCCCAATAGCGGGCCAGTAGGCTACTAAGAGTGGTTTTCCCCACCCCTCCTTTACCTGAAACGGCAATTTTCATTATGACCTCGAAGGCTATTCAAAAATTTTCGCGACTGACAGCGTAAAAATATCTAGTCTAAAATTCAACCCCTGGATCTTTTCATTAATTCCAGGACTGACATTTGGGCGGCAACCGCCATATCTTCCGCGCTAAAAAATATATCAGCGGTCTCGTCAAACAATACGCTAGCTTCCGCTGGAAATTCATCGTCGCCTTTCCACACAACACAGGTTATCGGAAGATATGGAAAATAAGACAATTCAACGGCAGCATCCCCTGTTTCCAGAACCTTTCCATTGAGTGTTTTGCCTGCGCTTATCATGGGGGAAGGGTCCTGGCCAAAAACGGCGATCAAGATTTCCTTGGTTCTTCGATTGAAGGCTGGTTCGTAGAATGCGCCATCCTTGAATTCCCTGAAATGCTTTAACTTACCGGTTGGTTTTGTCCCTTCGGCGGAATTAAGATAATGCAGGCACAATATGGACAGCCAGATGGGAGCTTCTTTATCTGTTTCCTGGAGGGAAAACGCTTTGGTTTCTAAATCCAGAATCAAGTTCGTATTAAGGTGTGGCACGATCAACTTTCCGTCCGAGATCGAAGCCCCCGCCTTCTCTGCTATCCATGAGGGCTCTTTTCTCGAAAACTTTTCAAGTCCGATTGCAAGAGCCCTTTCATAATTGTCCTGTTTAGGAAGGTCCATCTTATTCATGTCTTTGAATGTTAACATTATTAGAACCCGTAAACACTCAAGAAATTAATGATCAGAACCAGACAGGCCAATGAATTCACCTGATCGAACACCAATATACGCATCGAAGGACAATCCCAGGCGACTATATGGTAATCCGCCTGACGCCTACCACGTGACTTATTGCCTGTAACTGGGAAAGAACTTCGTCTCCTGCTTTGGAATCGGTTGTCAGGAAAAGTAAAGCCTCCCCGCCTGGTTGGTACCTAGCAAACTGAAAATGTGAAATGTTAACGCCGAAATTCCCAAGTGTTGATCCGACCTGTCCAATGAGTCCAGGTTTATCTAGCCCGTGGATAAGGATTAGTTCACCCGAGACATCGAATTCTCCTCGAAAATGGCCATATCTTACCATACGCGGCTCAGATTTGCCAAAAAGAGTGCCCTCGACTACATGTTCACGATTCTGTGTAACCACTTTAAATTTAAGCAGCGAGATAAAGTTTTCAGATCGGCTAACTTTGGTCTCAGAAACAAGAATACCCCTCTCCTCAGCCACCATAGGAGCATTTACCTGATTAACGTCTTCCATCATGATTGGTGTCAATAAACCGGTGAGAAAGGAAGTGGTGATAGGTTTGAGTTCCATTTCCAGGACTGCGCCGGAATACTGAGCCTCTACTGTTTTGATTCCGGTTTCGATCATTGATCCCAAAAATAGCCCTAATCTTTGCCCCAATTCCAGATAGGGTTTAAGATTTTCGAGCGCTTCGCCTGCAACAGCCGGAGCGTTAACAGCGTTCTGAATCGTTCCGTTCACAAGATAGTCTCTGATCTGATTCGCTACAGCAATCGCAACGTTATCCTGCGCCTCTCTGGTTGAGGCTCCAAGATGCGGTGTGCAGATGACCTGATCCAGTTGAATTAACCGCGTAAGGCCTGGAGGTTCCTGGGAGTACACATCCAGGGCCGCTCCGGCTACTTTGCCGGATTCTATAGCGTCAGCAAGGTCTTCTTCGTTAACGACAGCGCCACGGGAGCAGTTTATCAACCGTACGCCATTTTTCATTTTCGCTATGTTCTTTGCCTTGACCAGTCCACGGGTTTCATCAGTCAATGGCACGTGAAAGGTGATAAGATCGGATTCCCTGAAAACGTCGTCGATGGTCCCCAGTTTGACCCCCATTTGTTTAGCCTGATCGACTGAGAGGAACGGATCGTAGGCGATCACCTTCATTCCCAGGCCCATCGCGCGGTCAGCAACTACGGCTCCTATCTTTCCAAGCCCTATGATACCAAGAACTTTGTTGAAGATCTCAGTACCGGAGAATTTTTTCTTTTCCCATTTCCCCTGTTTCATAGACGAGACGGCTTGAGGTATGTTGCGGACAAGTGACATCATCATCGAAATTGTATGTTCCGCAGTCGTCACCGTATTGCCTCCAGGGGTATTCATAACGACGATGCCCCGC